>CAZGNQ010000498.1:0-2082 GCA_964527285.1 uncultured Hyphomicrobiales bacterium
CGTCCGGCCCCTTGATGCGCTCGAGTTCGTTGAGGATGCGGTCTTTGGTCGGTGCTTGTGTCATCTTGCGGCTTGGCAACACTTCCGTTCGTGATCGGTAAAGATTGGCGACTGCGCTATGAGCGCCCCGCCCCTTCTAAATTGGTATCACGCCTTCCGATGGCAATGTAAGCGCGCAGGCAAATGAAAACCGAGCGGCGGGTCAGTCGGCTGCCGAGACACAGCCAACGAGAAACAACCAAGGATCGAAGCATAGTTGCGCAAAAAGCACACTTAATCAAATCGAATCACGGTAGTTGCATGTTTTGAAAAAACTTTCTAAAACAGTTCCTTCTCAACAGCATCTCTGGTTTGCGTGAGAACGAGTAATTACTCGACGAGGCAACTTTTAACCAATTGGCGGGAGAATAAGATGGCCGGAGCCACATCGGTGGGTAAGTGTAGCGCAAGTTGCCAGTCAGACGAATACGATCAAGACTATATTCTCTTGCGATTATGCGCGGTCCCTGGTGAAGGTACTGGCAATCCCTATCGTCGGCCCGGCGAGGGCACTGGCACTTCTCTTTAGTTTAAGAGTGGCCAGTCGCGTCACGTTCTCTCCATTGTATCGCACGCGAAGCTGAGTTCCAGCGGCAGGTTGCCTAGCGGAATTCCGCTTCCTGCATACACCCATTTCGACCCGGGATGCCGCTGTGTTTTGTCGAGGCTCATCCCGCTCGGGTGGGCGCGCGTTGTTTCGCACTGCACGCTACCGTAAATCGGGTCGAAGCGCCACTCCACGGCGAAGTCTGCAATTCCTCCACTCGTGAACGCTTTCGAATCCCAGAAGTAGTTGGTTTGACCAGTGGTGATCAATTCGCGTAAAAATCCAGGCCACTTATATTTCAGAAGAAAAGCGCGTTGAGTGCCTGGAGTTATGGCCGGGAGAAAGTTGACGGTGAATTCTTTCCGGGTGGGCTTGTTGTCGACAAGAAGCGGGATGCATTCAGTGCGCCGATCGTCTAACGCGCGCACCTCCAAATCCATTTCCGTTTCGTCCGATAGCGGATGGGCAAATTGCTCGCCATTAGCGTAAAACCGCCAAAAGTGCACCTCTAGTTGATGCGACGTTAGCACAATCTCCTTCTCGACATGTATGTCGCCATCTGCCCCAACGATGTACAACGCGCGGAACGACACAAAATCGTGCCTGGGCCGGACATTGTCCTCGTACATTTGAGATTGAATTTTCTTGAGAACTGTTCGCTGTTGATCCAGTTGTTTCTGGACACGGGCGAGCTGTGTCTCGCTCTCACTTGGCGTCACGACGGCTGCGCTTGGACTATCGGTCGGCGGGCACGCTGGTCGTGCCTCCTGAAGTGTTCTGACGACCTTTTTGGCGAGCACCAATTCCCGGCTGACCCAGAAGCCGGAAAACGCCACGATGACAACGAAGACTATGAAACCTCGAGCTAGGTCGAGGCTAATGGCTGGAGTGCCGGGATTCGCGCCATGACCACCGATCAGGTTTGTTGCTGCATCTTGGAAAGCACTGCCTAGACTGTCCAGCGCAAAAACGAGGATCACCAGGAGGCCCAAAAGGCAACTGGCGAATTGGATCAGATTTCTATACGTCTTCGATTTGGAACGCCGGTGGTCGGCGTCTTCTCCGTTGCCCAATGGGCTTGGATAGGAGTTCTGCACGGGGTGGTTATATTGATCCATTGCAAGCATATCCCCTCGGAAAGGGAATGAGCGGGCTCATTCCACTTGACAAAACAATCTCTCGGTTTGGGGTTGAAGAAAAAGAGCTTAACAGCTGACAAAATTGAAAAAAACCAGAATCTTAGTAGCAACTTCCCGGGTAATGACATTCCATAAGAGCTTTTGACCCGCAGCGTACTTTGAACTTCGCCGGAAGACGCGACCATAAGTGAATGCGATACCCTTTTCATTTTGTGTCAAGTTAGCATAAATCTAAAATGTTTGCGAGCGCTGCGGTGCTGGCCATTGACTTTGCAGTTAGTGCCCCTTGCAGTTCCGCCTGGTCTTGCCGTATCCAATGAAGCAGGAACAACAAGGATGGAATCATGCCCCACGCGA
>CAZGNQ010000499.1:0-2080 GCA_964527285.1 uncultured Hyphomicrobiales bacterium
GTCGCATTACGCCGGCAGTTCACGCGGCGGGGGCAGTGCTCAGGCGGGCGAACGCGGTGTGGACGTGCCACAAAAACCCTCATCTTCGAGTGGGCCCCTATCTTACAGTGAGCAAGGCCGATCTGCGGTGGCTGGCTCCGATGGGGGAGCGCGTGATCTCGATCCGGGGGGGGCAGCGGCATCGGGGCGTCAGACGGGGCGCGGACCGTCGGCGCAGCCAGCAGTGCCGTCCGAGACGGTGGCGGGCGCACGCCCGGGTGCCGGACTGATCCGCCCCAAGGGCGGCGCCGGGCCTTTGGCGCCGGCAGCATCTCAGGCCGGCGCATCCCGCGCGGCTGAAAAAGAGGACAGCGGCTGGTCGCTCGGTGATCTGCTCAAGAACGCCTCCGATGAGCGCAAAGAAGCCGAGGCTGCCCAAGCCGCCGTGGCAGGGCGCAGCGGGGCATCACGCAGCGGTGAACCCTCCCCCCTGGCCTCAGACGGTTCGCTCGACATCGCGACGCTGGCCGCGGCGATTTCGGCCAGTGAAGCCGAAGCGATCTGGACAAGGTTGCGCGGCGGCAATCCCAAGCCGGTCTCGGCTGATAATTATACAAAGCTTGGCCGGGACTTGATGGCGCCTTTGGCGCAGCGTTATCGCAATGAACCGTCATTCCGAATTGTAGCGGATCGATACCAAGCCGATTTTGAACAGGGCCTGCGATCCGTCACAACGGAGGAGGGCGCGCAGCTCTACCTCACGTCCGACTCTGGGCGGGTTTATCTGGTTCTGGCCCATGCGAGTGGCCGGCTCGGATGAGCCATGCAGTGCTGTGGCCATTGCGATGCAATTTGCCGCGCGCTGGAAATAACCCCGAAAATCGCGTGATCCGCAAACGTCATCTTAAAGTTAAGTCACGAGACGGTTGACGATCACACGTCTTTGCGTCGCTGGTGATGCATGCGTAAGCCACGGTGAAGGCCGAGCGGTGCTGGCGACCATTGATGGCCAATGCCTATGCATGGCGCCGTTCGCACGCGAGGTGACTGGAAAGATGGCCTTTTCTTTTCGCGGTGCGCGAACGGCCAGGGTTCCGCAGTGTGTGGAGCGTCAGGGGCAAGGCGTGAGGGCCGGCAACCAGGCCCGCGGGGTGTTATGATGCGTTATGCAGATGAGACGAGTGCTCGCAATGTGAGCCGCCCACCTATGGGTCCATCAGAAGATGCGTCCAACGGTCCAAGGAACGGTGGTCGTCTCGGGGCGGCGGGCAGCGAGACCCAAGCCGGAGCCGGACAGACGGAAGCAGGCGGCGCCTCGAAAGCGGGCGTTTCCGACAAGGCGGCGCTGGTGCGGGCCGTCAGCGTGCTCCGCCAGCCGGACAACGTCACAAACATTTATTATATTGCGCGCACTTATGCGATCGTCATTGCCGCCGTGACATTCGGCGTCTGGGCCTTTGACGCGTTCAGCGCAGGCACTCTCGCATTGCCATGGTTTTTGGCGGTGACCCTGCTCAGCGTTCTGGCCATCGGCGCGGCACAGCACCAGTTCGGTGCGATTATCCATGAGGCGACCCATTACATCCTGTTCCGCAACCGTAAGGGCGGTGAGATCGCCTCGGACTGGCTGGCCGCGTTTCCGCTTTTCACCACGACGCAAGCCTATCGCCTGCACCACTTTGCGCACCACCAGTTCGTGAATGATCCGGTGCGTGACCCGAACATCGGTTATGCCGGTGAAGCCGGTCATGGGTTGGATTTCCCGGTTGAACACATCGATTTCGTCAAAGGCATTTTGAAGTTGATGTGGCCACCCAATCTGGTGCGCTACATGATGGCGCGCGCCAAGTATTCAGCCATCGGGACGGATTCAAACCCCTACGCGAAGCCAGAGCAGAAGGGCTCTGAAGTGGCATTGCGGGCTGGAATGATTTTCACGCTTGCAACGCCGGCCGTTGCCGTTCCGCTCGTCGCATTTGAGCAGTTTGCTGCGGCAGGGGCTGTTATTTTTCTCGGATGGCTGAGCATTGTGCTCTATTACGGGCTGATGCCGGCCAAGAATTATCCCGACAGCCGGATTGATCCCGTGCTTGAGCACCGC
>CAZGNQ010000500.1:0-2077 GCA_964527285.1 uncultured Hyphomicrobiales bacterium
CCGCGGGTAAGCTCGTTCACGCCATTCTCGATAATTACGCCGCCCACAAGCATCCCAAGGTCAGGGCCTGGCTGGCGCGGCATCCGCGTTGGACCTTCCACTTCACGCCAACATCTTGTTCCTGGCTGAATGCGGTGGAGGGCTTCTTCGCCAAGCTCACGCGCCGGCGCCTGAAGCACGGTGTGTTCCGCTCCGTTGTTGACCTGCAGACTGCCATCAATCGCTTCGTCGCGGAGCACAACCAGGAGCCCAAACCCTTCGTCTGGCGCGCCGACCCTGACGCTATCATCGCCGCCAGAAACAGAGGGTTCCAAGCGTTGGAGTCAAACCACTAGGATTGAACGGAGCCGCGACCAGGGCGGGCATATAATGGGCTTGGCGCAGTTTGGACCGGGCCGCTACGTATGAAGTTGCGGGCCGGTGCAGGGCCTCGATCGGCGTGCGAGCAGTGCCAAGCCGGCGAGGCTGGCGGCCTGCTTGGCGTCCATCGCTCCCAGTTCGTCCATTTCGATCCACAGGGTTAAGGCGCTTACGCAAGCGGTGCCTGGATGGAGAGCAGGATGGCGAAGCGCCGGACCAGTTCGAGATCGGCCTTGATGCGGTTTTCGATCTCAGCCTCGATGGGGGGCCAGTTGCCGATCGATCTGGCGCAGACGCTGGCCATTGTGCCGCTTCAGCACTGCGAGGGTGAAGGTCCCGGCCCGGTTTCTGGCGGCGGTGGGATCCTTGATGAGCGGGGCGCGGGCGAGTTGCAACTCTCGGAGTTTAGTCAGATTTACATTCAGGTGCGGGCCGCGTTTGCAAATGTTGCGTGACGCCCATGCGCGCCAGCACGGCGGCATCGAGCCTGTCGGTTTTGGCGAGCTTGCCGGTGGCTTCGGTGAACCGGCGCGCCTGGCGCGGATTGACCTTGACGCCGGGCGGGCCGGCCACGGTAAGGGTACAGTCGAAGGCGGCATGATAAGGGCCGGTCGGTTCGAGCACGATCCCGCACGATCGCCTTCCTGGTTCAGGCAATCAGAGCCTCACGGCCCGTGCGAGTGTTGGCAAAGCTGCGGCTGACGCGTTGTGCACCCACGATCTAGGCATCAGTGTGAACGACGATCCCGGCGCGCAGGTCGCATAACGAAAACAAGAGCTAAGATCGTCGTAGCGGTACAAACAACAAAAAGAATGATCGCCGAAATAGGGATCAAAGTAGGAAAGAAAGTCACTGAATTAGCAAGGCTCGTACCTTCGCTGGTTGTTCTTATTCGATCACCGTAATGGTATGCATTTTGCCAGTATTTCCCTGTTGATGGTGGTTTTGGGGTTACGGTGCCATATCGGCTCGCCTCGGGATGCGTGCACTGGTGAACGCTGTCCTTCACACAGTGAGTTCCAGGCAAAGATTCAATTTCTGCAGAATTCATACCGAAAGCTTTTGGATATATGTATACGTAGCCTTCTTTGTGGAACCGCAGAATAAAATGCCCGTGTGCGTACAAGGGAAACAACATCAGAAACACTAAAGATGCGACAGCGGCTGTTCTACTCAACGTCGGCCTCGGTAAACTAGAAAGACTACCAATTTGCGGGATTCTTTGCCACCAGACATGCTCGCGGAATGAATTTGCATAATTGATTAAAAGCCCACTAACTATTAAGAGAAGGACAGGTGTGATGAGCATTCCCCAATAAGCCGTCAACACTCTATTCCCGCTACCAAGGGAAAGCATTGGTGGAAATTGTGCGTAGCGCTCGGCAAACATATGTAGCATAGTAAAAACTAAGAGGAGGCCAGACCAAACGGTCCAGGCAGTTTGGAAGGCCCATGAAGTTTTCCGGATCTCCCTAGGAAACGCGCAACGCGTTCCGCCCTCTCGCATGAAAGCGATGATATCGCTCGCTGGTACCATATAAGCTCTACGTACTCTATCATTCTTGAGCCCAGCTACCACCATTCCAACAGATGCCTTATGCGGATTATCCCAAACCGCTGTACCGCTAAAACCCGGTTCAATGAAACGACCCTCGTCGACAGAGTCAATTTGTCGCCAAGCAGCAGTCGGCATACCACTGAACTTTGCAGTGACGT
>CAZGNQ010000501.1:0-2072 GCA_964527285.1 uncultured Hyphomicrobiales bacterium
GAGACGAACCGATGCTCAAACACGTGCTGATCGGCACCCTGACGGCTCTGGCCCTTTCCGGGTCGGTCGCAGCGGCGCCGGAACCGTCCGATCCCAAGAAGCAGACGTCCTGGGGTCTCTATCTCACGGCACGGGAAGCCTATGAGATGAAACAAGCGCAGCCCGATGGTGTGCTCTTCGTGGACGTGCGCGAACCGGTCGAGATCATGTTCACGGGTTTCACGGACGTGATCGACGTGAATGTGCCGTTCCTTCTGGTGAATCCGTCGAAATGGAACCCAAAGAAACCGGTGCTGGCGATGGAACCCAACCCCGACTTCGCTGCGGGCGTCCTTGCCGCGCTGGAGGCGCACGGTCTCGACAAATCTGCGCCCGTGATCCTGATGTGCCGCTCTGGAGGCACACGGGGCGCACCTTCCGCACAGGCCTTGGAAGGCCTCGGGCTGGAGGCTGTCTATGTCGTCGTCGATGGCTTCGAGGGGGCTGCCTCGAAGGACGACCCCAACGGTCCATGGCGACGGGTCAACGGGTGGAAAAACTCGGGCCTTCCTTGGGGCTACAAGCTGAACCCGGAAAAAATCCATCTCCGCTCCTTCGATTGAAGAACAGTGTCGGGTTCAAGTTTTCATGACAGCGGCCCGACACAAGTACTTTGGCCAAAGCCAACAAATCTCGGAGCGCCGCCGAGGCGCCCGCTCTTTGGCGGGCAGCCCTGGCGGATGACCGAATGACCAGGTTGGCACACATCGCCGCCGATCATTCGATGGCAGAAAAGTCCGCACTGCCGTCGACGGCCGCCTTTGACCCTTTGTGGGGCTCTGTTGCACAAATCGCGTGAGGGATTCATTTCGTGAATCCAGGTGGGTGCTGGGCTGCACGAGCCGACCCGCACCCCCAACCTACAGAACCAGGAACTGGCCGGCCTATAATGAAGCGCTCAAGCGCCCTGGCTCGCTGGCGATCTGGTTCGACCGGGAGAGGAGCCGGGAGGCCGTGCCGACAGGCAGGCGTGGCCGCCGGCAGACCTACAGCGACACGCGCAACTGCACTGATGTGATCGCCGATCTCCAGGTCCGCAACGCCGTCCTGAACGGCTACACCGCGCTCGGAATTTCGGTCACCGGAGCTGTGGGGTGAGTCTGTCCGGGGAAGGGGCAACCTCAAGCATCACGCGATGTGTGCAGCAGAGCCCCGCGGCTCACAGGTGACAAGCGCGCTCAGGTTGCCGCAAACGTTGGAGCCGGCGTCTGCATGGGGACTTCCGCGAAGTGCACCGTTCTCATGGGGAAAGCTAACTCGACTCCGAACTCCTCGGACAACGCGATGATGTCGAGGATCAGGGCGTGCTGTGCCTCGACCTGGGCGTCGTAAGTGGAGACACGGAAATGGCACAGCACGTCGATGTCTATCGACGAGGCCCCGAAGCCCGACAGGCCGACATAGACATCGGCGGGATCGGCGGTGGGTTGGTCGCGCACAACCTCGCGCAGCCGGATCACGAAGGCGGCGAGCTTTTCGCGCGGCGTGTCGTAGGTCAGTCCCACCGCAAGCGTGGCCTTGCGCCGACGTCGCTTGCCCCAATTGGCGATCATCCGGTCGGAGAGCTGTGCGTTCGGCACGTGAACGAGCGAGTCGTCGAGCGCGCGCAGGCGAGTCGAGCGAAGGCCGACGTCTTCCACCGTCGCGAGCGTACCGTCCAGCTCGATGAGGTCGCCGCGCTGGAACGGCCGGTCGGCCATCAGGATGCCGCCGCCGATCATGTTCGACACCGTGTCGCGCGCGGCGAAGGCGATCGCCACGCCGCCGGCACCGAGCGCGGTCAGCACACCCTCGTAGGGCAGGCCGATCACGTCTGCCACGAGGATGATCGTCGTCACGACAACCAGCAGCTTGACGAGCCCGATGGCCAGCGATGTCGCGATCTCGTCCACGTAAGAGATCGTCTGCTGAGCCCGTGCCGCGAACCAGCCACCGACCGCGCCGATGAGCCGGTAGACCAACCAGGCCGCGGAGAGCACCAGCGCGACGCTTGCCGCCGCGCCCAGAGCCTCGAGCCCCGCTTGCGTGACACC
>CAZGNQ010000502.1:0-224 GCA_964527285.1 uncultured Hyphomicrobiales bacterium
GAAACCGATGCGCGCAGATCGGTCGCCATGACCGGCGCGCCGGTCAGATGATCGACACCGCGGATGGTGGCCAGATCACCCTGCAGCGAGATCTCAGCGCCCAGGCGAACAAGTTCCTGCACGTGCATGAAGCGGTTTTCGAAGATGGTCTCGCGCACTGTGCTGACGCCGTCGGCACGTGTCATCACCGCCATCATCTGCGCCTGCAGGTCGGTCGGAAAGCC
>CAZGNQ010000502.1:234-2044 GCA_964527285.1 uncultured Hyphomicrobiales bacterium
CCGGGGAAGGGCTGCGTGATCACCTCAACGGGCGCGAGGCCTCCGCCATTGCGGGCCACGCGGACACCGTCGTCGGTCGGCGTGACCTCAACGCCGGTGTCTCTGAGGACATTGAGCGCGGCCTCCAGCAGTTCCGGCCGCGCCCCCTCCAAAACGACATCGCCTCCCGTCGCCGCAACGGCCATCGCGAACGTGCCGGTCTCGATCCGGTCCGGAAGGACGGTGTGGCGGGCAGATTCAAGCCGATCGACGCCCTGGATGGTCAGCGTCTGCGTGCCGATGCCCTCAATCCTGGCGCCCATTGCGACCAGGCATTCCGCCAGGTCGGCCACCTCGGGCTCGCGGGCTGCGTTCTCAATGACCGTTTCACCTTTGGCGAGCACGGCCGCCATGAGCACATTGTGGGTCGCGCCAACGCTGACCTTGGGGAAAATGATCTTTGCCCCCGTCAGACCGTTCGGCGCATTGGCCAGCACGTAACCCCCGTCGATGTCGATCTGCGCACCGAGCGCCTTCAGGCCCATGAGGTGCAGATCAACCGGCCGTGTCCCGATCGCGCAACCGCCGGGCATTGACACGCGCGCCTTGCCGCAGCGCGCAATGAGCGGACCGAGCACCCAGAAGCTGGCCCGCATCCGCGAGACCAATTCATAGGGCGCCGTGGTGTCGACGATGTCGCGCGCCGTCAGGTGGAACGTCTCCCCCAGGTGCATCAGCGGGCCGGGCCGCTTACCATCCACCGCCAGGTCGACGCCATGATTGCGGAGGATGCGCGCCAGCAGGTTCACGTCAGCCAGGTTGGGCACATTCTTCAGCGTTAGCGTTTCCGACGTGAGCAGACTGGAAATCATCAAGGGGAGCGCTGCGTTTTTGGCGCCAGAGATCGGAATGCGCCCACTGAGGGGATGTCCGCCGCGGATCAGAATTCGGTCCATGCTGGGCTAAGTCCTTGCCGGTCGTGGTGGGCGCGTGGCTGTGGGCCGACGGTCGCGTTTCAACAGTGGCCATCAACGGCGGGCGCCGGGCGCTGCTGGTGAACCGCAGGTCGATCAAAGCGCGTGCGGGCGCTGCCGGGCGACACAGGCACCGTTGTGCGCTGAGCACTGAATGTTAAGCCTCGGCGTCTGCATTGTCATGGGCTGATGCGCGCGCGAGCGCAACTGCGTCGCACGCCTTAGACCACACGATGCGTGGTGACGAGGACGGCCCGTGAAGGCGATGGGGCTGCGCCCCCATATTGGATTTGAATGCGACGCAAGCGAGGTGAGCCCACGCCGCTCGCCTTCAGACTTCGGATGCGGGATCGCTCGCCAAAGGTGTGTGATCTGGCGTGGTGCCGCCCGCTGCCGCCGCTTCTCCTGCCGGCTCTTGGCGGGCGCGGGCCTTGCGACGGCGCAAGTTGGCCCGCAAGGCGTCAGCCAGCCGCTCCTCACGGCCGTCAGCCGCAGGGATCGGCGCGCTGGACGGCTTGGCCGGGGTCACGCCATCCTGGCCACCGCCATGGCCCTCGTCATGAGCCGTTTTCGGCTTTCGTGCCATGAAGACTGCCCCCGCATCATCTGGGTCGAGGCGCGTTACGCCGATGCCCCACGCCGACCGCCGATCGTCGAGCACCGACCGTCGAGCGCAGGCTGACCCGCTCCAACTGCGCTTGGAGTGCCACTGGACCAGCAGCAAAAGCCTTGCGTGCCCACGCTGCTTATGGCACCGCTCTCGCCTGCATTGAAGAGCCCCCGAGCAGGATGAGCCGTTCAAGGGCCGCAGTAGCTCAGTGGTAGAGCGCACCCTTGGTAAGGGTGAGGCCGAGAGT
>CAZGNQ010000503.1:0-2044 GCA_964527285.1 uncultured Hyphomicrobiales bacterium
CGGCGCGGAGGTGATCACGCCGGGGCATATCCGGCTCGGCGATCTGGTCCGGCTCGTTGCCGAGTAGGTCGAACGCGCTAACTCTTCGCTACCCCTGGTGTTGAGCCCCGATCCCCTGAAACATCTCGCGAAGATCGACGGTGGAACGCTCGCCGATGGCGGCAAAGTTCTCTTCCAGCCACCGCGTGGCGGTGTCGCGGCCCATATCGCGCAATTTGGACAGAAACGCCCATTCCACATTCATTTTTGACGACGCGCCGAGCGGCTTTAACCCGGCCTGGTTCTCGATGATATGCACCCGCACCTGCCGGTATTCGTCCGGCGACAGCTTGCCCTGGCGGATCAGCCGGTCGACAAAGTCTATCGCGCGCAACTCCTTAAGCAGGCTGCTGTTGAAACTTATTTCGTTCATCCGGTTACGGATCTCCTGGGGTGTATCCGGCGCGCCCTTACGCTCGATCGGGTTGACCTGAATTACCACGATGTCGTCGGTGCCGGTCTCGCCGTGGAAAGGGAACAGCGAGGGATTGCCCATATATCCGCCGTCCCAGTAGGGCACGCCGTGAATCTCGACAGCCTTGTAGAGATTTGGCAGGCAGGCCGAGGCCATCACCATGTCGGCGGTCAGCCCCTCGCGCGGGAATACCTTGACCTTCCCGGTCTCCACGTTGGTGGCCGAGATGTAGAGTTTGAACGCGGTGCACTTGCGCACCATGTCAAAGTCAATACTGTTATCCACGAGGTCACGTAGCGGATTGATATTCATCGGGTTGAGCTGAGCGGGCGACGCCAGCCGCGTGAGCGCGTCCATCATGTGATAGATGGGGTTATTTTCCAGCCCCCAGTTGCCCGTCAGCACATCGTAAGGTGTGCGTTTGAGAGGGCTGTATTTCGCGCTGTCGCTCATTGCGCGCCAAAAGTTGTCGAGCGCAGCGCGCGCGCCCTCAGGACCGTCCCGGGTGAAGCCATCGGCCAGCGCCACTGCGTTCATTGCGCCTGCCGAGGTGCCCGATACTCCTGCGATCTGCAGCCGCCCGTCTTCGAGAATGCGATCGAGAACGCCCCAACTGAAAGCGCCATGTGCGCCTCCGCCTTGTAGGGCGAGATTAACTGCTTTGGTATTTGGCGCCATTGGTGGCCCTTTCAGATTGTGTGTCGGCCGCTTGCGCCGCGGCGCAATCACGCCAGATAATCGTGCGCGATGCGCCCGTAGGGCAGCGAAAGATCAGCGATGATGTGCTGCCCCTCGACGACTCTGCGCACCGGCAGGTCCGCGACCGGCGCATTGACATGCGGCACCAGATGAAGCCGTGCGCGCCCGCGCCAGAAGCCATTGACGGTGATGTCCGTCATCTTGAACGCGACAAGCTCGGCAATGCGCAGGCCGCCTGTCACGCAAGGGATGAGCTTCAGGTTTACGGTGGTTTTGGCCAGTTTTGCTGCACACTCCGCCGGGTCGTCGCAGGCGGTATCGTGCTTGTAGACCATCGTGCCCATCGCGACGCGCTGGCCGGCATAGGACAAGGTTCCCGTCAAGGTGTCCTTCTCGACGCGCAAGGAGGGTTCGCCCCAGCGTTTGGGGAATCCCCAGATTTCGCGCCCGGCGGTGATCGGCGGCTCGATGTTCAGAAACATCATCGTGGTGTAGTTCACCGGCTCGCCGTCCAGCACGCACGGTATGACGATGCCCGATTCCTCATAAGCGCCGTAGCCGGAGCTGTCGGGCATGTTGATCCACTCGTAGACCGCCGTGTCTGAGCCATCAGGCACCAGCGGTTCCGGAACCATGGCGCGGATTGCTGCTGGGTCGCTCTCGAAGATGATGTTGAAGTATTCGCGGTTAATGAAGCGATAGGGGCCGTGCGGATAGCTTGGATTACCCGGAGGCATTCCGGCAAGCGCTAGTATTTCGTCTCTGGTCATCTGAGAGCGGCCCTGCCTTTGAAATGTTATCGTGAGCGCTCACAATAATACAGCGGATTTAAAATTGTTGTTAGGGGGGTTCGCTGCAAATATCTTCAACCCTTCTTGATCGCGCGTGAGG
>CAZGNQ010000504.1:0-2040 GCA_964527285.1 uncultured Hyphomicrobiales bacterium
AATGCAATCAGCGCGGCAGCAGCGCCCCGCGCGGTTCGATGCCGCGGGCGCGGTCAGCGCGGGCGGTGACGCGGAATGTCGGCCCAGGAGACCAGTCGAAACGGCAGAGGTCGCCTTCGCGGCAGGTGAAGGAATTGGTCCCGTTGACGACGAAGCGGATGCTCTGGTCGCCGATGCGGTCAACGCGGGCGGTGTGTTCGCGTGCGGTGTCGCAGAATTCATCGCCTTCGCGAAGTTCGACGCGCGTGGAGAGCGTGTCGGGCAGCTCGCGGCAGGTGCTGGCGGATGTGGCGGCGGGGGTAAGCGTCCTCGCCAAACGGAACCCGAGCTTGTCGTCGTCGTCCCGGTAGGCCCGGAAGCTCCAGGCGCGGTGCGCGGAGCGGAGGAACTGTGGATTGTCGATCCAGGAACCGCCGCGCAGAAAGGGAGTGTTGCAATCCCCGCTTGTCCAGGCTGCCCCGCTGGCCTTCAGGCTGTCCGGCTTGTCGGCGTAACTGTCGTTCCAGCAATCCTCCACCCATTCCCAGACATTGCCGTGAACATCGTGAAGGCCCCAGGCATTCGGCTGAAACGAGCCAACCTCGACGGTCTTTCCGGCACTGCCCAAGTCGCCTTCTGAGAACTGCGCTTGCGATGTGCTGATACTGTCGCCGTAAGCGTAACGCGTGGTCGTCCCCGCCCGCGCCGCATATTCCCATTCCGCCTCCGACAGCAGCCGATAGGTCTTGCCGGTCTTCTCCGACAGCCACCGCGCATAGGCCTGCGCGTCGTCCCACGACACGTTGATAACCGGGCGGTTGCCCTTGCCCAAGTCATTGTCGCCCCCGGCTTCGTTCACGCCCTTGCCATCGCACCCTCCGGCAGCAACGCAGGCTTCCCATTCGTTCCAGGTCACCTCGAACTTGCCGACCGCGAACGGCTCGGGGATGCGCACCTCGTGCTGCGGGCCTTCGCGCCCAGCGTTCTCTTTAAACCAGTCATCGATGTTCCGGAGTTCTTCAATCTCGGCTTCCGACGAACCCATCATGAACTTGCCGGCCGGCACGATGACTATCTCCGGGCACTCGGCGCAGTCCTTGAAGCTCTCGCCCGAGCCGGGCGTGATGCACCGCGTCCCGCCCGACGCAAGGTCCACCTCCACACCATCGCAGCGCTCGGCCTGCAGCTCCGGCTGATCTGGGAAGATGCCCACTGCAACATCGGTCTCCTCGCGCAGCTCCTGCAATCTCACCTCGGCAAAGCTCGCGTAAACCGTGTCCGGGAATCGCGCGATGAAGGCCTCCAGCACCGCCTCGCTCTCGGTGTTCTGAATGGCGGCCCAAGCCTGTGCCGCATCGCTTTGCGCGGCGCGCCCCGCGAAATACACCTCGCCCAGCGCGTTAAACTGCACCCACGGCTCCTGCCGGATCTTCTGGCGCACCCGCACCTGCGTGCGACGAAAGGCCGTGACCGCCTCGACCCCCGGGCGCACCAGCTCCTCGGCCAGCACGCTCGCGTAAGGCCCGGCGCGATCGCCGACATCAGACGCCAGTTCGCCCTCGGCAGTCGCGAAGGCGATCAGCATGCCGCCGGGGATATTGCCTTCGATGGCAAAGCCCTTGGGCTGGATGAGTGATTTGGTATCGGGATCACTTAGCTTCAGCGTATTCCGGCAGGCATCGAACACAACGAAATGCCGGGCGTTCGGGGCGGCGCGATCCAACTCTTCGACGATGTAGCGCAGCGGTACGGTCCGATGCCAGTCTTTTGTTGCGCTGAGTTCCGCCACATCCACCGGGATCAAATAGTTCTCGCGGCGGTCGTTGGCGGCACCGTGGCCGGAGTAATAGAAGAAGCTGACGGCATCTTCGCCCGCCCGGCCAACGCGCGCAGCGAACTGGTCCATCTCCGAGAGGATCTCGACCCGGTCAAGATCGGTGACGGTGCGGATGTCGTCTTCGGCGAAGCCGACACTCATCAGGGCGCGCTTGATCAGCGCGATATCGTTGTGCGGGTTTTCCAGTGGGCCGACAGCATCGGCATAGCCCTGATTGCCGATCA
>CAZGNQ010000505.1:0-2031 GCA_964527285.1 uncultured Hyphomicrobiales bacterium
AAGCGGGCGGATCACAGTATCTGCAAGGAGCAACAGCAGGATCCCCATGAGCCCGAAGCTGATCGCGCTCAGAACCGCGCCGTCCCAGCGAGCCTTTTGGAGGCGCTGCATCATTGGCTCTCTTGAAAAACCCGCCACAAGATGGCCGATCACGCCGTGAACTTCATGGCGCAGGGGCAAGATGAAGAAAATCAGACCGTCCGCTTCGGCGCGCGTCGTGTGCTCAAGGGCGAGACGGTCGATCGCTGCCGCCAGCGCGTCAGCCCGGACGTCGGGTCGCCCGTGTGCCACAAACACCCCGTGTCGGTCGCGGACCTCAGCATAAGTGAATGCCTCCCAGTCTTTGAAACGGGAGAGGGTCTGGCTGGCGCGGGCCTGGTCAAACTCCCACAACGCGCCCGCGACTGCTTCGGCAAAGAGGGCAGTGGAACGCAAACCATCGTCCTCGAAGCTTCTGGCGAGCTCCGTCTCGTATCGTGATGACCAAAGATACGTCGAGACCAGGCCGAACAGCGCAACCGCCGTAAGCATCGGAAGTGTGAGTTTCCAGCGCAAAGACGATCGCAGCATACGAATTCGACCAACTCTTTCTGACGCGTGGCCGCTCGTTTCGGCAGATCTTTCGCGGGTATCACACAGTGCAAGATCAGGCTTGAGCTACGCTGGAGGCTTGAATTCAATGGGAATTGCAGTCTTGCACGGGTTCGCAGTCAGCTGTCGCGACGCCACGCCGGACCGTCGGCCACCAGGCAGGCAACCGTCACGAAAGCCCAGCCTGCTAGTCAGCCCTTCTGAGGATGCTCCGGCGAAGGAACTGGTCATGCCGCGCGTTTGTCTTTGGATTGTGGCCGCGTGCGCAGCTCTGTGCTTCCAGGGGCCGGCAGGTGCAAAGCCGATATCGGTCACGTTCATTAATCCTGGCGGGAACAGTGCGTTTTGGGGCGACGTCGTGGCGACAATGGAGGCCGCTGCAAACGATCTCGATATTGAGTTGGAGGTTCTCCATACCGACCGCGACCGGATCCGGATGGTGGAAGCGGCGCGTGAGATCGCACAACGGGCGACCCAACCAGACTACGTCGTGATAGTGAACGAGCTTCAACAGGCGCCGCCCATGTTGCGCGCGCTCGAGGCCGCCGACTTGCCCGTTTTCGTTCTTCTTAATCGCCTCACGGCGGCGCAGCGCAGCGAACTCTCCGCCGACGGCAACGCACTTGATGGGATCGTGGGGTCCGTCGTTCCGGACAACGAGGTGGCCGGCTTCGAAATGGCCCAGTCGCTCATCGCGCGGGCGCGGGCGCTCCGCCTTGATCGCGACGGGATCTCGATGCTTGCCCTCCTGGGAGACGCCGCCACCCCGGCCGCTCTGGAGCGCGAAGCAGGCCTTATGCGCGCTATTGCCATGCACGACGACGTCGACCTCGTGCGCGCGTTCCCTGTCATGTGGAATGAGGACGTGGCTTTCGAGCGGACCAGTCAAGCGTTGGCGCGGCTGCCGATCGACGCGATCTGGGCAGCCAACGACCAGATATCGTTCGGTGCACAGCGTGCGGCTGCCGCGCACGGGCAAGTGCCCGGCGAGACGATGGTCTTCGCTGGTCTCAACTGGTCCAATGCAGCACTTGAGGCGGTCCGCGCCGGTGAGATGACCATGTCGCACGGCGGGCATTTCTTTGCCGGCGCTTGGGCCATGGTGATCTTACGCGACCTTGAGGAAGGACGACTGGAACCCGGGCGCCACATCCGTTTTCCGATGTCCGCCATAGATCACAGCAACGTCGACCTCTTCCTGGAATTGCTCGGCTCGCGCCAATGGAATGCCATCGACTTCAAGCGGTTCTCCTTGGCGCACGAGCTCGGCGGCGCTTACAACTTCTCCGGCATCGCCATCGTGTCGGCTGCCGCCACCGCGAACCTTAACTGACCGCTGCACGCGCCACTTCAATCGTGGGGCGGGAAACTCCACCACGAGCCGCCATCATGTCCCGGGCCTCAGCATTGTATGGATCCGGTTTCCACGCAGTTCGAGAG
>CAZGNQ010000506.1:0-2030 GCA_964527285.1 uncultured Hyphomicrobiales bacterium
AACACAAGCAACAGGCGGACTTGTCCGCCCAGCTAGCGGAAAAAGACCGCGAGCTTACCAACGCGCAGCGCGAACTGGTCGACAAGATCGAAGCTGAACACAAGCAACAGGCGGACTTGTCCGCCCAGCTAGCGGAAAAAGACCGCGAGCTAAGCGAACTTGAACGCAAAGAACGCGTGTATCGGGCGTCAATAGAACGCCTCGAGAGAGAACTTCGCAATGCACGGCAGCAGCACAGCGATCTCGAATCGAAAGTTAGCTCATCCCGTTGGCTGTTCGCACAAACAGCAGATAGAGTTGTTCACGCGCCGCGCGACATATCCCGCCGCCTCCGGCGCTCGGCTAGCAAGAGGATAATGCCGCCCGTTGATGCTGCAGCACTAGCCGGTGCCAGGGACGACACTCGGGAGCCGAATCTATCTGATCGCCACTATCGAAAAGTCATTTCGAGCTATCTTATCCTTCATCTTGCGCCCATCCTGCCTAGCCGCTTTGTTAAGCGAATTCGGCGTCGAATGGAGAAAAATGCCTCTTCCGCGCGCTACACTTCAACTGGCAGCTGCAAGTTTTCTGCCAAACATGAAATCCTGACTGAGGAGATGGTCGAGCTGGATCGTACCTGGTTGCCAGAACTTGCGGACAACGGCAAGATGATGCCTGTAAATCAGACCGACAGGCTGACGGTGGCGCACCTGAATAAGACCGCCTACCCCTACGAGAACACTGGTGGCGCGATCCGCTGTCTGAATACCGCGCTGTCTCAGCAACGCATCGGCATCGATCCCTACATCATCACGCCGATCGGTTATCCCAGATCCGCTGGCGTGAGGGGGGCGAGGAATCACGAGTTCATCGAAGGCATTGAGCACTTCCGCATCGGTGCCAATACCGATGGACTGCGGGGCATCTCACTGCCGGACCGCGCCCGCTACTCGGCGTTTCATATCGCTAAGCTGCTCAAGTCCCGTGGCGCCAATGTGATTCATGCGGCTTCCGGGGTGCGTGGCTACGAGCTTGCGCTACAGGGCCTGGCCCTGAAGCAGATAACCGGGCTGCCATTACTATATGAGGTTCGCTCTTTCCATGAGCACACTTGGTCGCCGATGCGTCGCGATGTGATGGAATTGGAGAAGACCAAGCTTCGGATGGCTAAGGAAAACTTCTGCATGGCGAAGGCCGACCTTGTGACCACGATTTCCCACAGCATGAAGGGCATACTGATTGAGCGCGGCATCGCGCCGGAGAAGATCGAAGTCATCCCCAATGCTATCGATGAGGTCAAGTATCTGGGCAAGACCTTCAAGCCGGCTCCCATTGCTGAACTCAAGGACGCCGACTTCGTGGTGGGCTACATTTCCAACATGTCGCGCCGCGAAGGCCACCAGTATCTGATACGCGCCATTCATCAGCTACGACAGCGTACCGGACTGGATATCCGTGGGTTGCTGGTGGGTAAGGGCACTGAGCAGGAGAATCTGCAGCGGCTCGCTGCCGAACTGTGCCTGGAGCAGGTGATCTGCTTCCCCGGTGAAGTCGACCATAGCCAGATCAACGCCTATTACAAGGCGATTGACCTGTTCGTGATCCCTCGCATCCCGGACTACGCCGCCGATTGGGTCACCCCGCTCAAGCCCTATGAAGCCATGGCTCTGGAGAGGCCAATCATTGTTACGGACCTTCCCGCTTTGAAGGAGATAGTGGGCGAAAACGAAGAGCGTGGACTGCTGGCCAAGCCGGCCGATGTCGAGAGCCTGG
The DNA here is from genome assembly GCA_964527285.1 of uncultured Hyphomicrobiales bacterium. GTDB lineage: Bacteria > Pseudomonadota > Alphaproteobacteria > Rhizobiales > CAZGNQ01 > CAZGNQ01. The sequence goes on from CAZGNQ010000506.1 coordinate 1,756, forward strand.
TCGAAAAGCTGCAAAGCTACATCAACAATCCGGCCATGCGGCATGCCAAGGTGAGTACGGCCAAGGAGTGGGTCTTTGCCGAACGTACCTGGAGTGCCAACGCCAAGCGTTACGAGGCGATCTACTGGCGCTTGGTGGCGGAAACCGATAACGCAAGAAAGGCCGTTAATCCTGAACCCGCATAAGCGGAGATAAATATTGCGCATTGAGCTGATGCCAAGCCATAAGCGTAATGACGACTGGTTAATCGGCGCAGAGTGTGCATCTGGTGGAGA
>CAZGNQ010000507.1:0-2028 GCA_964527285.1 uncultured Hyphomicrobiales bacterium
GATACGACGCGCGAGAACGTCCTGCGCTTTCGCACCTTCTCCAAGGGGTACGGGATGGCGGGCCTGCGCGTCGGCTATGCCTTCGGGCCGCGCAGGCTGGCGCGCGCGTTCGACAAGATCCGCGATCACTTTGGCATCGGGCGCATTGCCCAGGCGGGCGCCTTGGCGGCCCTTGCGGATGGGGACTTCCTGCGTGCTGCCGTGGAGCGAACGGCCGCAGCCCGCGATCGGCTTGCGGGGATCGCGCGTGAGAACGGTCTGACGCCGCTGCCGTCGGCAACAAACTTCATCGCCATCGATTGCGGCCACGGTGCCGGGTTCGCGCTCGACGTGATGAACGGCGTACTGGCGCGCGATGTGTTCATCCGCAAGCCAGGCGTCGCGCCGCTTGACCGCTGCATCCGCGTGACCGTGGGGACGGAAACGGACCTCGACCTGTTCGCCGCTGCGTTGGCGGCGTCGCTGGAGGATGCGCGGGCCACGCTGGCGACTGCGGAGGGGCGGGCCGCTTGACCGCCCAGTCAGCACTCCACTCGGTTTAGCGACAGTATGACCGGCCGCGGCGCCGTTTGGCCAGGTCGAAGTGGAAATGATCCTCGTGCAGGCGGTCGTGCTCCGGGCCGAGCACGGTGGTGAACACACCGCAGCTGCCCGTGTGCACGGCCCTGAGGAAGGCGGCGTCCGCGCGCGCGCCATTCCAACCCGATTTCAGGATGATCCGTCGCCCGCTCGCCAGTTCAAAACCGCTGACGTCCAGTGCGTTGGCGTGGCCGTGCTCTGAAAGCCGCGCCCCGTGGCGGTGGTTCATGGGCCGGCACGCATAGGAAGCCGCCACTTTTATCTCCGCGACCGGCTCGCCATAGGCGGCAAGCGCGGCCGGCTGCACCACGGTGTCGAGCCAGCGCTCAACCGCAGGCACCATCGTGCAACGCAGCGTCGCGGCCGGCTTGAGCGTGACAGGGCGCGTGCGGCCCAAGCTGGCGACACGGAACGGGCGGATCGCGCCACAGATCTTTGGGCCGCCGAGGGAGCGACGCGCCACGGTGGAAATGCCCGGCTGGGTTTCAAAGCGCTCGCGCGCGAGGCAAGCCTGCTCGGATTGTGCGCGCCACGGCTCAACCTCCGCCACGAAGGACGGACCAGATGACGAACAGCCGGCGAGAAGACTGACCGCGATGCCCGTTGCGATCAGGGCGCGCGTGGTGTGGCTGGGCCGCGGCGCGCCTCGTCTCTGGCGCGCGCCATTGGCGCCGTGAAGATGTGTCGAGCAGAACGCCAACAAGATTGATCCTCAAACCCCACGGGCCGGAACGCGACACCCAGCCGCCCCGTGGCAGGCGGACCATGCGTATGCAAACCCGCCGGCAAGATGATCCGATCGCGGCCGGTCTGGGGCACACGATGCCCGGCCTCGCCGGGGTACACTCGGTGGGTATGGTTAATTTTTCCTGGGGAACGTGTGCAGGTTGGGGCCCATACCTCTTCGCAACCGGTGCGAATAATGGCGTTTATTGGGCCAGGGATCGCACAGGCTGGCTGACCACCCCGGGGTGGGCGCGCCACGCTCGCGCGACCGGGCTCAAGCGGAAACGCCGGCTGTCTGGCGCGAGATCGTGGGCCCCGACGGACGCGGTTCAATTGGGGGAGATCAAAAATGCACGGCAATCAACAGCGCGGTGTGCGCGCCAAGCTGATGGCCAACGTGGCTTTGCTGGTATCCGGCGCAGCCGTCGCAACAGCCGTGTCGGCGACCCAACTGAATGCGGATCGCGCGAGCGGGGAAAGCTGCCGGACAATGGGCGCAGCGCAGTGCGCCGCGCTCTATGAGGCAGCAGTACAGTAAGGCACAAGGGTGTGCCATTGGTGCTTTAATGCGGCAAATGCAACTGAGTTAGAAATTCTGGATCAAGACCCGCTGCCATGGCCTCTGCCTGACTGCGGCGCGGATACGTGACCCACGCCGCTCGCCACGTCACCCCCGATCAAAGCGTTTGAACTTGATGCGGTGGGGCTCGACGGCGGCGTCGC
>CAZGNQ010000508.1:0-2022 GCA_964527285.1 uncultured Hyphomicrobiales bacterium
CTGCCGGGCGTGAGGCGCGTTGGGGCGCGCACGGCGATCACCCGGGTCTGGGCGGGCCATACCCGGCGCGCCCACGTCCCCCCGCTCGCGCACGATACGCCCCATGGGCTCAGCGCTAGCGGCAGCGGCTGAGGCGAACCAATCGACAGGCGTATCGCTGAGGTCGGCCGGCAAATCGAACGCGGCGCACCAGTCCTGCCAAGGATCGCGCTCCATTTCTGACCCCTGTCGTTGAGAGGGTTGAACGCCGGAAAACGTTTCGCTCCCAGGCCCGCGGCTCGGCTCCGCGCCCATCTGCCGCCCCGTGGCGAACTGAAATTTCAGACCCTGGGCCCCACACCGTGCATAGAAAGATTGCGTGGGCGACAGCCAAGTTGCTACGCCACCGCGTTGATTTTGGACAGAGGCTGACAGGGCAATGGCACAGAACGGGCACAATCCGAGCGCGGCGGAACTTCCGGAGCGGGAGTCCATGGACGTGGACGTGGTGATTGTCGGCGCCGGCCCGGCCGGGCTGGCGGCAGCCATCCGCATCATGCAGAAAGCGCAAGAGCGCGGTGATGAGCTCTCTGTCGTCGTCCTGGAGAAGGCCGGCGAAGTTGGCGCACACATCCTGTCTGGTGCCGTGATCGATCCGATCGGCCTCGATGCCCTTCTTCCCGACTGGAAGGAGCGCGGCGCACCGGTCAAGACGCAGGTGACGCAGGACAAATTCCTGGTGCTCGGGCCGGCGGGCGGCATGCGCCTGCCGAACTTCGCCATACCTGGCCTCATGAACAATCACGGCAATTACATCGTCAGCCTCGGTGAAGTTACGAAATGGCTGGGGGAGCAGGCCGAGGAGATGGGCGTTGAAGTCTTCCCGGGCTTTGCCGCGGCCGAAGTGCTCTACAACGACGACGGGTCCGTTGCTGGCGTGGCCACCGGGGACATGGGCATCGGCCGCGACGGCGAGCCCAACGCCATGTTCACACGCGGCATGGAATTGCGGGCCAAATACACGCTTATCGCCGAGGGCGTGCGTGGCTCGCTCGCCAAACAGCTCATCGCCAACTACGATCTGGACAATGGCCGTGAGCCTCAGAAGTACGGGATCGGCATCAAGGAATTGTGGGAGGTCAAGCCGGAACACCACCGGCCTGGCCTCGTCCAGCACACCTTCGGCTGGCCTTTGGGCAACGCCACGGGCGGCGGCTCCTTCCTGTATCACTACGGCGAGAACCTCGTCTCCGTGGGGTTTGTCGTTCACCTCAATTACGAAAACCCCTACTTGAGCCCGTACGAAGAGTTTCAGCGGTTCAAGACCCACGAAGAAATCGCACCAACGTTTGCCGGCGGCAAGCGCGTGGCCTATGGCGCCCGCGCGATTACGGAGGGCGGCTGGCAATCGGTGCCGAAGCTGTCGTTCCCGGGCGGCGCTTTGATCGGATGCTCAGCCGGCTTTGTGAACGTGCCGCGCATTAAAGGCTCTCACAACGCGATCCTGAGTGGGATCATGGCCGCCGATGCCGCCGTCGAGGCCATTGGTGACGGGCGCGCGAACGACACGTTGGAGGCTTACGAGAAGGCATATGTCGGCTCGGCGGTCGAAAAGGACCTCAAGCGCGTGCGCAACGTGAAGCCGCTGTGGTCGCGTTTCGGCACCGCCATCGGCATTCCGCTTGGCGCGGTGGACATGTGGATCAACCAGCTTTTCGGCACGAGCCCCTGGACGCTCAGCCATGGCAAGCCGGACCACGCAGCGTTGAAGCCTGCGTCGAAGTTCAAGCCGATTGATTACCCCAAGGCCGATGGCGTGCTGACCTTCGACCGGCTGACGAACGTCTCATACTCGGGCACCAACCACGAGGAGGATCAGCCGATCCATCTGCAGGTTGGCAACAGCCAGGTGCAGACGGACAGCGAGTTGGGCGTCTACGCCGGCCCGTCGAACCGCTATTGCCCGGCTGGAGTGTACGAGTGGGTGAGCGGTGATAACGGCGAAAAACGCTTCCAAATCAACGCCCAGAACTGCGTGCACTG
>CAZGNQ010000509.1:0-2017 GCA_964527285.1 uncultured Hyphomicrobiales bacterium
TGGCGATCCTGACAGCGCTAGCTGGAACCTCATTGCGACTGATGCAGGAGAGGTAGGACATCCGGTCTCTAAAATCTTAGACCGCCCCGACCTATCCCGATCTATTCACGGCGATAGCAGTCGGGTCAATGGGCGCGCGTCATTGACCGGGTTTACGGGGGCGCAGATCGGGGACGTTGGGTGACGCGTTGCTGGTTGTCGATAGTGGCCCATGCGGCTCTGGCGGCCGCGTCAGCTACGGTGCTTGCGGGCAAAGCCGAGCGGCGATCAGGCAAAGATCGTCGGCGTGCGGCCGATGGCTGGGAAACGCCAGTTTGACCTTCGTCTTCAACTCCTCGACGCGGCAGGCAACCTTCACCAACAGCGCGCGGACCGTGGCGAATGTTGCGCCGCGCCATCGTGAACGTTTCGGGGCCGCAAGCCGCACCGAGTGCAGCAACCAGTAGGCGGCCTGATGCAGAAACAGCCTGAACTGGTTGGCCTGCCATCTGGAGCATGCCGTCTTGTCGGATCGCGTGTAGAGCTTGAGGTCCTTGATCAGGTTTTCCATCCGCCCGCGTGCGCAGTAGATTTTTTCGTACAGGTGCTTGCCGCGTCCCGACAAGTTTGTGACGATGAAGCGGACGTCTGCTCCGAGCGCCGTGGCTTCGACGCGGGCGATAACCTTCTCACGGCGCGACCATGAGCCGGCTGCATACTGGAACTGATGGAACCGACGCACCCGCGCAAGGCCCGGCTTCCAGCGCCAGCGACACTGCTCGGCCCACGGTGCCGACTGAGCCCCCAGCTTGCTGTTCGTCGGCAACCCGAGAATGTAGTCGCAGTGCGTTTGATGCATGAGATCAAGCACTTGCGGTGCGCAATAGTGTCCATCGCCGCGCACCAGGATGGCAACCTTGGGCCAGTGCTTGCGGATGCGGCAGATCACCGTCCGCAGGACGCGGGCAATTTCTTTCCCCGAGGGCCGCTTGCCGGGCCGGATCAGCGAGGCGATTGGTTTGCCGGAATTGCCTTCGAAAATGTGGATCGGCTGGAAGCAATATCCGCCAGCGTGGGAGTTGAATAAAGCCAACTGCTGGTCACCGTGAACGCGGTCGCTGGTGTCGTCGATGTCGAGTACGATCGCGGCTGGAGCAACGGTGTATGTCCGGCAGAAAAGATCGATCAGCCCAACACCGATGCGGTACAGCGCGCGAACGTCGGCGAGATTCTCCAGACGCGAGATGGTTGGCTGGCTTGGCAGTCCAGCGCCGCTTTCGGGCGCACGGTGACAAGCGATCTTGAGCGCCGGATCATGACGTAGCGTATCGAGGTCGTCGGCGTCCTCGTAACCGCAAGCAATCGCCGTCATGCGAGCCGCGACCATGTCGGCATGCGTGTGCGTGACCAACAGCGGGTTGCGCTTATCAGGCAGCGGACCGGCGATGGCGTCCGCCAGCCCGAGACGCAGAGCGGCCTCGCGGAGCACGACGGCGCCGCCGTTCGATGAGAGATTGCCAGCGTCGCGCGCGGCTGTGAGCGACTTGCCCGCAACAGGTGACAAGCCGGGCAGAAAGGGAGCAGTATGCATGGCGATGGGTGGCCGGTGAAAGGTGTGGCGTCAACACCCAAACCTTACGCCAGATCAACGCGTTGGTCGCCACCCATCGCCCTTTTCCAGCCCATCCCGTGAATAAAATGGGCTAGAATATGCAAATGGGCAAGGACAAGACATTGGTCAGCATAGACCCGCTGCCTATAGTCATCACTCTCCAGTGCTTCTATGCTTAGCTGGTCTAGTAATCCTACAAGCTCCTCTTTCGCCATGACTTAACAGACCCATTTTGGTTTCGATGTCTTAGTCGGGACGCCGTATGCTTACAGAGACTTTAAAAAACTCGCAATTGGATCCAGGGCGATTGGCCGTGTCCTCGAACCATTCGCCATAAAACTCTTCGGCAGGAACATCCTGCAACTCGGTCTCGTCGCCTTGCGGCAATCGGACGTATCTCACAGTTTCTGTTCCGCCGGTGCGGAG
>CAZGNQ010000510.1:0-2008 GCA_964527285.1 uncultured Hyphomicrobiales bacterium
GTGCCGATGGTGCTGCAAGTTTTCGACCGATCTGTTGGGAAGCAGCGCGCGTCAACACTCGCCGAGGGGGTAAGGAACGCATGACCAGGGCGAGGCACTGCAACGAGGGCAATGCGGCCACCGCCTGGGCGGGGGTGTGCCGGGGCCGCGGCGCGCTCGCCGGACTGGCCCGTGCGGCGGTCGTGGCAGCCTGCGTGGCGCTCTCGCCCGTTTTCGATATCGGCGCCTGGGCTGGAGAGGCCACGCGCGCGTCTGCCAGGGCATGCGAACGTGCAGCCTTCGAAGCCGCGGTGCAGACCTCCGCGGCATCGCTGGCGCGCACCAACGCGCGCATGGGCGCCAGGGTCCAGGAGCGTCTGCGGGCACTGCGACAGGCACAAGGTTGGGACCGCGCAACATTCATCGCGCGCGCCAAGTCGCTGGTTGCCGAAGGCGAGGCCGGCGCGCTTGCCAGGCGTCAACGGGTGTTGACCGCGAGGGTACAAGCGCTTGGCGAGCGCCGCGCATCCGAGCCGTCATCGCCTCCCGCTTCGCCTTACCCGGCAGGCGGCGGAGCGGCCTATGCTGCGGCCATGGCGGGGGCTGGCCTGTCGGGTGCTGGCCTGTCGGGTGCATCGGTTGCGTCTTCGCCGGGCGGCAAAGCGGCCCGTCGCACGTCGGGTGGTGGCAAGAGCGCGCCTTGCGCGTTGCTGGGGGAATTGGAGCGGCGCCTGCAGGCCCTGGAGGCTACGACGCAACAGCGCTGGGCACTGGTTCTGTCCAATGTGGACCGTGCCCTGGCAGAGGCCGATCAACCCTAGCCGCTGCGGACAGTCCCGGGACCGCACGCCGATCTTCGATGATTGTTGCCTCCAGGCGCTCGACCGCCTGCCGTGACAGGCTCAACCGTCCTGCAAGACCCACCCATCGGCCGTCAGGTGCTCCTGCGGCGTGAACTTGGCCTTGTAGGCCATCTTGCGCGAGCCGGCGATCCAGTACCCGAGATAGACATACGGTAGGCCCTGCGCGCGCGCTGCCGCGATGTGCTCCAGGATCATGTACGTGCCGAGGCTGGCGTCGGCATAATCCGGCTCAAAGAACGAATAGACCATCGACAGCCCGTCGCTCAGCCGGTCGCACAGCACCGCGCCGACCAGTTCACCGTCGCAATTGCGGGCCTCGTGAATGCCCGGATCCCACCACGGCACGGTCGGGTCGTCGTAACCCTGGGCGTCGCCGGTGGCGAGTTCGGCCGGTGGCAGGCGGTATTCCCGGATCACCGTATCGACGACGCTGTCGCGCACCATCATCGAGAAATCGCCGACCGTCATTTCCGACATGCCGCCGTCGCCATGGCGATCGTCAATGTAGCCACGAAAGAGCGCGTACTGTTCGCCCGTCGGCGTGTTCGGGACGTCGCGGGTCGTGATCCGTGCATTGCGTTTCATAATCCGCTTCTGGGACCGGCTCGGCTCGAAGAGATCGACCGGAATGCGGATTGAGACGCAGGCAGCGCAGCCCTCACAGTAGGGCACGTAGGCGATGTTTTGCGAACGTCGAAAGCCGTTGCGCAGCAAAGTGTCGATGGTTGCGTCCGACTTGTCGATCCGCAGGTGGGTGAACAGTTTTCGCTCAAGACGGCCCGCAAGATAGGGGCACGTCTGCGGTCCGGTGACGTAGAAGTCCGGAAAATCCTTGCGATAGTCAGTCACGCGCGGCTCTTACGTTGTCCAGCGGGCTGCCGGTCGCGGCAGGATCGGGGAGCGTCGGGGTCGGTTCTGCAAAGCAAGTGCCCGACGGGTGCCCGGCACTGTGGCGTGTGGTGCTGACCGCTTGGCCAGCACGTTACGAACCAAACGCTATGCCGGGCGCCGCGCAGCGGTCAACGTGGCCCGATGGTCGCGGCGCTGCTGACAAGGGCGTTGCGGTTGAAAAGCGGCGTGAGCGCGCGAACGGGGGATCGCACTCGTCCACCTTCTCCCCCTCCTTTTCTCTGGCCCAGAGCCTGGGGTTCGCAAGGCGCGCGCGC
>CAZGNQ010000511.1:0-2001 GCA_964527285.1 uncultured Hyphomicrobiales bacterium
CGCCTCGTCGCGGAACCGGCGTTCATAGACGATCAGAATGGCCGCATCCATCAGACCGGTCGCCGTCGCCAGCAGCGTGAGCGCCGGCCAACGTTCCTGCCCGAGCGGGAACAAGGGGAGCCCGGCGTTTTGTGCCTCACGGGCTCCGGTGATGGTGGCGAGATCGTCCAGGTACTCGCAGATCACCCGGCTGTCATAGAGCGCCGTGCCTTCCGGTGTGAGCAGCACCGGGATTTTGCCCAGAGGGTTCACGGCCGCAAGCACGCCGTCGGGATCGCTGGTGGGGGTGCTGCGCACGTCGATCCGGTCCATCAGGCCGACGACATGCGCGGTCAGTTTGACCAGCCGGCCGAAGGGGGACGGGTCGTGGGAGTGCAGAATGAGGGCCTTTTCGGCGCTGTCGGCTGTCATGATCCCACGGCCTCCAGAGTGCGGGTGCCCGGTTCTGCGACCAGGGTGTTGGTCAACGTGCCCACGTGCTCGACCGTGACTGAGATTTCATCGCCGGCTGCGATCTGCGGTGCCGTGCCTGGGGTGCCCGTCATGATCACGTCGCCCGGCTCAAGCGTCATGAACGCTGTGATATAGGCAATCACAGTCGGCACGTCGTAGATCATCATTGATGTGCGCTCAGACTGCTGCACGGCGCCGTTGACGCGCGTTTCCAGCAGAAGGTCCGCGTCGCTAACGCCGGTCACGATTTCAGGGCCCAGTGGGGCGAAAAGATCGCTCGACTTGGCGCGCGTCCACTGCAGGTCTCCGCGTTGCCAGGGGCGCACAGAGATGTCGTGGCCGCAGGTGAGCCCGAAGATAGCGTCCCGCGCATCTTGCGGGCTGATGTTGCGGGCCCGCCGGCCCATCACGACCACCAGTTCGCCCTCGGTATCGATCTTGAGCGGCTGGCCGTCAGCTCCCGGCACGGTTGGCAGCGGGATCGCGTCCCCGGGATCGGCCAGCGCGTTGGCCAGTTTGACGAAAATACCTGGCTCGCTTGGTTCAGGGCGGTCACCCAGGTGGGAGCGGTAGTTCCGTCCAACGCACAGGATCTTTTGCGGCACGACCGGCGCAAGCTTCCTGGCACCGGCATCTGGCAGCGTGACACCTGTCGGCGTGCCGCCCAGCCAGGGTGCTGCGCTGAGGACGTGGATCGTGCCGTCGATGATCTCGCCGTGCTGCGCAGTACCGTCCGTCATAATCCGGCAGAACCGGCGCACGGGCGTTGCGTCGGACATGAGTGTTTCCCCGCTCGTTGTGTGTTTTGTGACGTTGGCCGACCGGCGCTCAGGTCGTGCACCACACGCGCCCGGCAGCATTGGTCACTGGGCCTGCGTCTGCGCTTCAGCCTGGGCCATTGGTGCCAGTAGCGCCAAAGCCGCGGAACGACAACGCGGGCAAAATGACAAACACCGAGCGCGATGGCCCGGTGCCGGTTGGTCACAAGTGGTGCCTGCGCTCAGTGCTGCGCCCGCCTTGCATTTCGCGATGTCACGACAAAGCCCCGACCACCAGGGTAGGCGACGCTACGAGGACGCGAGCTGCGAATTCCTACGTCGGCATTGCGTTGCTGGGCTTGGCATGGCGTGGCGCCGCCCGACGCCTGCTGCCCCCGGCCACGTGGCGCACCACCGGAGTGAGCGGTGCGCGCACACCAAGGCGGGTCGCAACGATCACCAGCAGACGCTGGCCTCGGCGCGGCATGTGTGTTCGTCGAAAACAATGAAGTCGAGGAACAGTTTGCATTCGACCTTCTTCGGTCCGACGCGGTAGTTCTTGATGCCCCGCTCAGCGGTCCAGCGCGCGATGTATTTGTCCAAAAGCGCCTTGGCGTCCCGCGTCGGGCCTTCCTTGCCGTAATCGTTCACGGAAAAGGCGAGCCGCGTGCATTTGGCTTCCGCCTGCGTCGGCGTGAGCATCAGAGCCCCGGTGACCACGGCCAGCGCCGTGGCAAACGTGCGAATGGCAGAGTGGCGACGTGCGATGCGGTTCATGGATGTTCCTCGT
>CAZGNQ010000512.1:0-2001 GCA_964527285.1 uncultured Hyphomicrobiales bacterium
GAACCTCTGGGGAGCAGGTCACCTCCAGCGGCAGCGCGACCTCGATGAGCTTTTTTGGGAACCTGCAACGTCTGTCCTCGCTTGTCAGTTCTTTCGGGGCCGGGCGCGCTTGGAAACGGCGACTACGGCGTCCAGTTTCTCTGTAATTTCGGCGTCGATGTGTTCCGGCGCCACAAACCCCGCAAGGCGGTGGTAATCCGTCTTGGTCATCAGGTTCGGGAGTGCCAGCCTCTTGTAGAACAGCTCGAACACCCGATCCAAAAAGGCGTCGCTGGCCTTGATGTCCGGCCCCCAGGGAGACGGTTCTCCCAGGGTGGACAAGGCATGCTCGATCTCGGTGATGGCATCGACCATGTGCGAGCTCCAAGCGCTGCCGAACAGTTCGCCCGCGTGCCGGCTCCCTTCGGCGACCGCGAAGGCGAGCAATACCTCGCGCTGGCACAGGTAGTTCTCGATTTCCCGGCGACGCCACATCAGTTGAGTCAGATTGGGGTCGTTTGGCAGGTCCTGGTCGAGGCGGTCATAAATGGCTACTCCCACGAGGTCGGGCTTTGCCTCACGGACGCCGTAGAAATGTGCCTGCGCCTTCGTCGGCTGATTGGCGACATAGTGCACATAGGGGCTTTCCAGCAGATCCGCCGCCGGGTGTTTCAGACAGCGTGGGAACTCCAGCAGGATGGCGAGATCCGTCGAGCCTTCAAGATAGAGAATCCAGCCCTTCTCCTCTGCCTGCAGGTAGTGCTCGTAGCCGATCTCCTTCAGCGCTTTTGCGACTTGGCTGCCGCGATCATCGATGCGATGCGGTTTGCCGACGAAAGCGATCAGGACGTCACGATCCGCGGCCTCGTTCAGAACCACCTCTGAATGGCTGGCCGCAATGATCTGGCTGCGCGTGCGTTCCGCGGTTTCGCTCAAGAGCTGATAGATCTGGCGCTGGCGTAGCATCTCCAGGTGCGCATCCGGCTCATCCAGCAGCAGAACGGAGTTAGGATTGGCGGTCATGTGGGCCAGCAGCAGCAAGGTCTGTTGCTGGCCGCGCCCGCTGGCGGACAGATCCAACCGGACGCTGTCGCGCGTTCGATACGTCATGGTGACCTCGCCCCGCTCTGACACGTACTGGGGCTTGTCGAGCCGGCTGCCAAAGAGAGATTCAATGCGACCCGCGATTTCCTCCCATTTGCCTTCCCCATCCTCGCTTTCAGTGATCTGGTAACAGAGATTCCTCAGCACCTCGGCGGTTCGCCCCTCGCCGAGGCGCACGTTGATGGCCCCCCGGTCGAGACGCGTCTCGTTGGCCGCGAGGCCGGACATGGGTGGCAGATAGGCAATACGAACATTCGCGGCCGTCTCGGGAACCGCCATGCGTTGATCGTCTGCGAGGCGCAGCGGCCGGCAGTAAAAGGATTCCTCGTTCGCGTAGTCGAATTCCAGGCCGCAGGACCAATCGACGCCATCCACCTCGATCTCGATGTGCACGTTCACTGTTCGTGTTTTCCCGTCCTTTCGACTACCGCTGCGAACATGCAGGTCGCGCCAGAGCAGATTCGCCGCCGGCACTGGCACTGCGATCAGATCCCGCCGGTTGATCGTAACGCCCGGCCGTTTGGTCGGCACATCGCCCGTTCCGCGCTTCTCCATCCAGCGCTTGAGACCGATGTCCCACAGCGCGAGCGCCTGGAGGGCCGTTGTCTTGCCTGCATTGTTGGGTCCGACCAGGACCACGCGGTCACCAAGCTCAAGTTCGACGTCGTGGAACAGCTTGAAATTGCGGATCTTGAGTTGGGTCAGCATGTAAAGAGCTCACAAACGTTGCGACCGCCCGCGAGGCCGCGTGAGCTTCGTCCTAATGGGTTACTCACCCCGCCGGCGATAGCATCGCCGGTCCGATGCCCCGCAATGGTCGTTTCTTTTTTCCGCGCCCTCACGACGGCACCTCCGCTCGCGCGAGAAGCTCGGCAAAGCTGTAGTAGACGCTCGCCGCCTGGAAATCCGGTTCGCGCT
>CAZGNQ010000513.1:0-1992 GCA_964527285.1 uncultured Hyphomicrobiales bacterium
CACGCCGTTATGACGCACGTGGGCGAGGAGGTCATGGTAGCTGCACATGGCCATCGATTAGCCGATTCTCTCGTCAGCCACCGTGTCGCGCAACACGCGCCAGGAGCCGCAAGGTACCGGCCTCAGCCAACGACAAAAGGGGCTCGCCATGTCTGAAACGCGCTCCAGCGGACAGGTGGCCGCCCCCGGCGGTACGGGCCGGCGCGGGTCGGGATATCTTTGGGCGCGCGTTGTGGACTTCTTCAACTGGCTTCACCACTCATCGGACACGACAGCGCGCCGCTTCCGATTTGCGATGCTCATCTTCGACATCGCAACGCTCGTCTTTTTCATCGTCACGACTTTCGACATCGGCGTGGAGCGGCGCATCATCCACACGATCGCGCTTGTCATCTGCGCCATCATCCTGGTCGATTGGCTGGGGCGCTACATCGCCTCAGGGTCGATCGCCCGCTTCCTGTCTTCGCCCACCAACTGGGTGGATCCGATCATCGTCGCAACGGTGGTCATTGAGCTGTTCGTCGACCAACTTGTCTTCCTTCGCCTGCTGCGCGCGCTCGGGATCTCCCGGGCCTTCGTCGTTCTGCGGGATTTGCGGGCTGAATCTGAGTTCGTGCGCCGCAATCAGGACCTCATCCAGAGCGGCGTGAACATGGCGGTTTTCCTGCTGGTGTTCACCTCGCTCGTGTATCTGAGCCAGGCGAACCGCCCCGACACCGACATCAACAACTTTCTGGATGCGCTCTACTTTTCCGTCACCACGCTGACCACAACCGGCTTTGGCGATATCACGCTGAAGGGTGACATCGGCAAGGTGCTGGCGATCGCCATGATGATCCTCGGCATCTCGCTGTTCCTGCGCTTGCTGCAGACCATCTTCAGGCCACGGCGCGTCCTGGCGAGTTGCCCGGACTGCGGCTTGCGCCGGCACGAAGCGGACGCCAGCCACTGCAAGCACTGCGGCCACGTGATCAATATCCCCAACGATGGCGAGCCGTGACGCAGCGGGGCGCAATCGCCCGAAGACGACCGCGAACGCGGCACTATGCACCATCACAGCCGCGTGATGCGGCGGTGTCGAGCGGCGGTCGGCAGGCGCGGTTTGTTGTCCGGTGTCGTCAGGCTATTTGAAATTGGATGAAAAACCGCTATGTTCACCGGGTCGGAGCAATCCGGCTATGGCGATAAACGGACGTCGCAATAAGCCTTGCGGACCCGGGGGCGGTACCCGGCGCCTCCACCATCTGCCAGCTCCGCGCGCCGACGAACATGGCGCACATGACCAGCCGAAGCCTCGGATTTGTCAGTGGAAGCAGGCAGTTGATGGGGGCGAAATAGGATCGACGAAGGTGTAAAGGACGCTCTTTCGCTCGGCATGGTTCCGCCGTTATCGGGCCGTTCAATAGTTGCAAATGACAACTATGCTCCGGAGGCACTGGCAGCGTAACGCTGTTCGTGTTCCGAAATCAAAGTCCTAGCCAGTAGCATGGTTTAGGCGCGGTCTGGAGGGCACCGGGCAACAGAAGCCCTCCAACCTATTTTGCGGTCGCGCAGCACGGTGGAATGGGGCTTTAAGCGTTTGGCCAGCAAACGCATTCGGGAAGCCATCGGCAATGCCAGACTCCATGATCGACTATGACCGGCTCGCGCAGGAGGCCTTGCGCAGTGTCGTGCGCACCGTCCTCCAGAAGGTCGAGCAGGATGGTCTGCCCGGCGATCACCATTTCTACATCGCCTTCGACACACGCACCGACGGGGTGTCACTCTCGCAGCGCCTGCGTGAACAGTATCCCGAAGAGATGACAATCGTGCTCCAGCACCGCTTCTGGGGCCTTGTCGTCGGCACGGAGCGGTTCGAGGTCAAACTGACATTCAACAATGTGCCCGAGCGGCTGGTCGTGCCCTACAGCGCGATCAAGGTGTTTTTCGACCCCAGCGTCCACTACGGCATGCAGTTCGAGCCGACACACATCATGAGCGAGACGCACGGCG
>CAZGNQ010000514.1:0-1987 GCA_964527285.1 uncultured Hyphomicrobiales bacterium
GGCCGGTCTCGCTGATGGCCTTGATGACCTGGGCGATGCCGCTGGATGAGAGCGCGTGCGTCTCGCCGCGATAGTCGAAGCGATGCGCGGCCAGCCAGTCGCGCAGCACGCTTTCCATCAGGACCGCCCGCAGGCTGCCGCGTTGTTCGAGGCACCTTTCGGGAGGTAGATACGTCCAGCCGAGCTTTTGCAGCAGCGCCAGCGCCGGGATTTTCGCCTGGCTTTCCTCGTCGGTGCGCGGGCGCTGCGGAGCGGTCATACTTTCACCCGTCGCTTGCCGGTGAGCAGTTGCTGCATCAGCGCGCGCTTTTCGTTGCGTAGAAATTCGAGTTGCTTAGCCAAAGCAGCGACTTCATTGTAAGCGCAATCTATAGCGTCAGTAATCTCATTTTGATCCGCAATTTCTGCCGGAAATCCAATGGTCTGTCGCCTGACGTCGTGAAGGGTAACGCCTTTCACGGTACTTCCCGTACCAAGTTTTTCAAGTTTCGGCCCAGTCAGCTTCATGGCGTAAAACAGGTAGCGATTCATAATATTTTTATCAGGAAATAACGCTTTTAAATCTTGGTTTATCGCCATTCGAGTAGCTGTAAGAACGCAAGCTCCAACAGCCATTCGCGTTGCAATTACCACTGTGTCGGCTGGTACAATAGATGTTGCGCTCTGCTGCAATCCTGTTTCTGTAATATAGTCCTCTGTATTCAGAACGACATCGCCCTTCATGTCTTTGACACTCATCCAGGGGATTTCACCGTTCCAATAAGATGGATTTCCTTTGTCAGGCGTTCCACCTCCTCTGATTGCGGACAGTACGTTCGCAAGTTCATCGGTTATCCATTCCGAGGTTTGTCCGGGGAGGCGGCGCTTGCCGGTGAGCAGTTGCTGCATGAGGGCGCGCTTCTGCGCCTCGGCGTTTGCGAGCAGCTTCTCGGTGGTTTCGATGGCCTTGTCCCACGTCGAGAGAATTTCCGCGATCTTCTTCTGCTCAGGGAGTGGAGGGACGTCGATGGGCAAGGCAGTCAGGAGGTTCGTATCAAGGCGCCCAGTACCGTGAATGTCTTTATCGACAAGACGCATAAAGGCAGATTTAAGCCCCGCCAAGGCGAACGACATGAAGAGCGGATCTGAGCCTTCGCGCGGCGCAAGCGCATTTATGTCTTGGTTGAACGAGACGCTCCTCTGAACCAAACCTACCGGAACATCCTTCAACAATGTCATTCCGCGTACGAGGATCAAAATTGAGCCGGGGCGGGCGATGTTCGAGTGCTGAATACCCAGTTCTGTCAAATGATCTTCAGCATCATAGATGTAGTGACGCTTTAGATCTTTTGCCGAAACCCATGGAAATGATCCGCCCCAAAAGTCAGAACGCCCCTTACTCGGCGTACCACCAGAGCTAATCTGAAAGAGGCTGCCCAACTCTACCCTCGACCACCCCTCAGGAACCATAGCCAAGCTCCCTCAGATAGGCGTCCATCTGCGCTTCCAGCTCTGCCATCTCCGCCTTCAGCGCCTCACGCTCGCGCCGGACGGCCGTCAGGTCGATCTCCTCTTCCTCCTCGAAGGTGTCGACATAACGCGGGATGTTGAGGTTGAAGTCGTTGGCTTCGATCTCCTCCAGGCTCGCGAGATAGGCATACTTGTCGATCGTCTCACGCCCAAGGAAAGCATCGAGAATCTTCGCGATATGCGCCTCACCGAGGCGGTTCTGGTTGGTGCCCTCGACATAGTCCCGCGAGGCGTCGATGAATAGCACTTTGTCATCCGCCTTCTTCTTGCGGAACACGAGAATGGCCGCCGGAATGCCGGTTCCGAAAAACAGCTTCTCTGGTAGGCCAATCACGGTATCGAGCAGATTTTCCTGAACCAGTTGCTTGCGGATCCTGCCTTCGCTCGACCCGCGGAACAGCACACCATGCGGCACCACCACGGCCATGCGGCCGGTGCGCGGTTTCAGCGTCTCGATCATGTGCAGGATGAAGGCATA
>CAZGNQ010000515.1:0-1969 GCA_964527285.1 uncultured Hyphomicrobiales bacterium
AGGGCGGCTGGATCTGGAACGCGAAGGGCGTTCCACCGCTCATTTATCGGTTGCCCGAGGTGCGGGAGGCCATCAGGTCCAGCCGAACCGTCTTCGTGACTGAGGGCGAGAAGGACGCCGACCGGCTCGCCGGGCTCGGCCTGACCGCGACCTGCAATCCTGGCGGCGCGGGCAAGTGGCGGCCGGAGTACTCAGCCCACCTTCACGGCGCGCATGTCGTGATCCTGCCTGATAATGATGCCCCCGGCCGCGATCATGCGCATAAGGTTGCCGCCTCTCTTCAAGGCCGGGCCAAGAGCGTGCGCGTCGTCGTTCTGCCGGGCCTGGACGAGAAGGGTGATGTGTCGGACTGGCTGGATGCGGGCGGCACTCTCGATGAGCTGGAGCGGCTCGCGGCCAGCACTTCGGAATGGTCGCCGCCTGCAGAGACCGATGAAGCGCCCCATACAATCCCACTGATACCATTCCGCGAGCTCGCACCAGAGACGTGCCGGCGCGAGCTCATACGGGGCCTCTTCCCGCTGGAAGGACTAAGCTTGGCTTGGGGAAAGCCGAAATGCGGCAAGAGTTTTTTGATCCTGGACGCGCTGCTGCATGTCGCGCTGGGGTGGGAGTACCACGGCCGCCGTGTCGCACAAGGGGCGGTCGTATATTGCGCCTTCGAGGGCCAGGCGGGGGTGCGCGCGCGTGTCGAGGCATTCCGGCGGCATCACCGCCTGGATGATGCGGACCCGCCATTTTATTTGATGCCGGCGACGCTCGATCTGAGCGGCCGTCGCACCGAGCTTATCGCCGCGATCAGGGCACAGATCGGCGATAACCCCCCCGTTGCGGTCTGCCTTGACACGCTTAATCGCAGCCTGCGCGGCAGCGAAAACAAGGACGAAGACATGTCGGCGTACATTGCCGCGTGTGACGCGATCCGCGAGGCATTCGGCTGTGCAGTGATCGTCGTGCATCACTGCGGTGTCGAGGGTACCCGGCCGCGCGGGCACACCAGTCTGACGGGCGCGGCCGACGCCCAGCTCAAAGTTGAGCGTGGGGCCAACGAGCGGATCTCCGCAAAAGTGGAATTCGCAAAGGATTTCGAGGTCGGGGAGCAGATTGCCTGCGCGTTGGAGGTCGTCAATGTCGGCACCGATGAAGACGGCAAGATGATCACCTCGTGTGTCGTCGTGCCGGCCGATGTCCCGCCCAAGGATGCGTTACAGCTGACACTCCGCCAGCAGACCATGCTCACGATCCTTCGCGATGCAGGGCCAGACGGCCTGACAACCGAGGAGTGGAACACGCGAGCACGCGACGCAGGTTTGGGTGTGAACCGCAGAGCCGATCTTGCCGATTTGCGCAAGGCCTTAGAACGAAAGGGTTTAATAATGGCGGGTGACAATGGCTGGATAGTGAAAGAGTGAAATAGCGTGGACCTGGTCGAGGGCGTTACGTACGGTTACGCCCCTTAAGGGGGGCGTAACGTAACGTGTGCGCCCGGGCCTATCCGTCACGTAACGTAACCGTAACGTAACATCCGTAACGCATGAGGGAAATTTGGCGACCAAGCCAAGGAACGTTATTGGGCCCAATCAGAGCAATTTTGAATAACGACACATCTTCGGCGCGCCGGAGGCCGTAGATTACACGCCGAAACCGGACGAGGTGCGCCCGGCTTCATGCGATGCTGGCCGAGATGCGCGCGGCGCAGCGCCTGCCCTGGGACCGCAAGCGGGCGCAACTTAACGCGAAGATCTTTCCGCAGATGGCAAACTGGCTGCCTGAGGAGGAAGCCGTGCAGCTGTGCTTTGAATTCGAGGCCGAGCTGGCCCGCCTCGACGCGGCATAGGCGGCGAGCGATATAGGCTTTATGACCGCGTCGTCTTCTCGGATTTGACGGGCCAATTGCAGCGTCGGCGTGGCGCGCAGAATCGGAACCCTCCCGTTCGAACAAATGCAATTTTATCTTAATCGGCCATGC
>CAZGNQ010000516.1:0-1963 GCA_964527285.1 uncultured Hyphomicrobiales bacterium
ATTGTGCAGGTGACGAGCTACAAGCTCACCGGCAAGCGCGTCTTCCGGATGGCGCCGATCCACCACCATTTCGAGCAGAAGGGCTGGGAGGAGAGCACGGTTGTGATCCGCTTTTGGATCATCTCGGTGGTGCTGGCGCTCATTGGGCTGGCGACGCTGAAGCTGCGCTGAAGACGTCCCCCGGCTGAAGACTGATCCCAGGTGCCGGGCGCCGGCGGCGGGTGCCGCCTGCGCTCAAACAAGCGATCGCCGCTCGCACGCAGGAAATGTGACGCTGCGCCCTGGGGTCTGCAAAATGGGTAATGCGATCTGGGTTGTGCGATCTGGGTTATGCGATCTGGCCCGCCATGAGGGTCGGCAGCCAAGCCTCGTGGCGGGCACGCAAGGCCGCCAAGGGGAGCGTGTCCGGCTCGCCTTCGATGCATATGGCGTCGCCCGCCGCCACGCCCAGGTGCGTGATGCCGATGCTTGCGGCGAGCGCCCGGCCGACGAGATCCTCTCCGGCATCGCCCTTCACAGCCACAACAAAGCGCGCCTGCTCCTCGCCGAACCACAGCCCGGCAGGCGTCACCGGCCCGCGGCGCGCTCCGTCCCTGTGATACCGGTCGGCCAGGATATCCTCCGCCGCGCGCAAGGCCAGGCCAGTGTCGCTCGCCAATGCCATCTCCGCCAGCGCGACCAGCAAACCGCCGTCCGAGACATCGTGCACGCCTGCGACATGCCCGACGCCGGCGAGGGAGAGAATAAAACCGCCAACCTTTTTCTCAACGGCAAGGTCCACCGGCGGCGGCGCACCATGGAATGCGCCAGACAGGTGCGCCTGTGCGATCGACTGGCCAAGCCACCCCTGGTCCTCAAGCCGGCTGTCCGACCTGCTGGCGCCCACAAGATAGAGCTGGTCGCCGTCGCTGACCGTGTCCATGCGCAGGCGGTGGGCGATGTTGCGGATGAGGCCGACGCCACCGACACCGGGCGTGGGCGGAATGCCGACGCCGTTCGTTTCATTGTAGAGCGACACGTTGCCCGACACGACGGGGAAATCGAGCGCGCGCGCGGCCTCAGCCATGCCCTCAATGCAGCCGACGAACTGGCCCATGGCCTCAGGTCGTTCGGGTGAGGCGAAATTGAGGCAATTGGTCAAGGCGATGGGCTCCGCGCCGACGGCAACCAGATTGCGCCAGGCCTCGGCCACGGCCTGTTTCCCGCCCTCGTAGGGCGCGGTCGCGCAGTAGCGTGGCGTCACATCGCAGGTGGCTGCGACCGCCTTGGTGGTGCCGTGGATGCGCACGATGCCGGCATCACCGCCGGGCTGGGCAATGGTGTCGGCCATAACGGTTGAATCGTACTGCTCATGCACCCAGCGGCGAGACGCCAGATGCGGGCCGGCCATCAGGTCCGCCAGCACCGCCACGGCCGCTTTGGGCAGTGCCAGGGCACCATGGGCCGCGCGGGCGGCCGGCGGCGTTGGAACGTGGGGGCGATCATACTGCGGCGCGGCATCCGACAGGGCGCTGACGGGCACGTCCGCCACCGTTTCCCCCCCGTGGCGGACCACCATGCGCCCGTCGTCCGTCGTCTCCCCGATGACAGCGAAATCGAGTGCCCACTTGCAGAAAACGGCAGCGGCCTGGTCCTCGGCGCCGGGGCGCAGCACCATCAGCATGCGCTCCTGGCTCTCCGACAGCATCATCTCGTTGGCGGTCATACGCGCCTCGCGCTGGGGCACCTTTTCCAGGTCGAGCCGAATGCCGACGCCGCCCTTGTCGGCCATCTCCACCGATGATGAGGTCAGCCCTGCTGCGCCCATGTCCTGGATGGCCAGGATCGCATCACCGGCCATCAGTTCCAGGCAGGCTTCGATCAGCAACTTTTCCTTGAAGGGATCGCCCACTTGCACGGTCGGGCGTTTTTCCTCCGTCGCATCATCGAACTCGGCCGATGCCATGGTCGCGCCGTGGATGCC
>CAZGNQ010000517.1:0-1961 GCA_964527285.1 uncultured Hyphomicrobiales bacterium
TGGGCCGGCGGTGCCACGTAAAGCCCCACGACATCGCGCAGCTTCTCCACGAAGGCGGGGTCCCTGGAGAGCTTGAAGGTGCGCCAGCGATGGGGGCTCAGCCCATGCGCGGCCCAGATCCGCTGCACCGTGATGACGCCGAGCCCCACGGCCTTGGCCATGGCGCGCGCCGTCCAGTGGGTCGCCTCGTGCGGCGGCGGCTCGTGGGTCATCCGTACCACCTCGACCACCTTATCGGGAGCGACGGGCGCCTTGCCCGGCGGCCGGGACTTGTCCGAGAGCAGCCCCTCGACACCGTCCGAGGCGAACCGCTCCTGCCATCGCCAGACCGTGGTCTTGCTCTTGCCGGTCGCCGCCATGATCGCGTGGGTGCCGCACCCATCGGGCGTCAGCAGCACGATGCGCGCCCGCCACGCATGCTTCTGCGGCGTGTTTCGCCCCGACGCGAGGGCCTCGAGACGAGTTCGCTGACCCGCCGAGACCGTGAAAGAGATGCCAGTTCGCATCTCCCTGCTTCGCACGGCGCGACCATCAACGGAATCCCAAAACGGATTCTTTTGAATGGGTCAATCCACTAGGCGCCGTAGGCCTGCTGAAAGAGCGCAATAACCTCATTCTTGTTCGGCTGCTGCGGATTGGTGGCCCCGCAAGCATCTCTCATCGCGTTGTCGGCAAGGGTCGGGAAGTCGTCCGGCTTCACGATGTCGAAGGCTGCAAGGTTTGGTGGGATGCCGACTTCTTGCGAAAGGGCTCTGATCGCGTTCAGCGTCGCTTCAGCGCTTTCGGCCGGGGTCATGTCGCGGGTATCAATCCCCATGGCGGTGGCAATTTCGACAAATCGCTCCGGTACCGCTTTTGCGTTATAGGCCTGAACGTGGGGGAGCAATATAGCGTTGCAAACCCCGTGTGGCTGATCGTAGTAACCGCCCAGCTGATGCGCCATGGCATGGACATAGCCAAGGCTTGCGCTGTTGAACGCCATTCCGGCCAGGAACTCCGCGTAAGTCATCATCTCGCGCGCTTCGTGATCGTGGCCGTCTTTGACAGCACGCGGCAAGAACTTCGTGACCAGTTTGATGGCATGCAGCGCCGCTGAATCGGTGACCGGGGTCGCAGCGGTTGAAACATAGGCCTCGATGGCATGGGTCAGCGCATCCATGCCGGTGGCCGCGGTCAACGACGCCGGCATCGCCTCCATAAGGTCCGGATCATCCACCGAAAGGGTCGGCGTTGTGCGCCAGTCGACGATCGCCATCTTTACGTGACGTTTCTCGTCAGTGATGATCGCAAATCGCGTCATCTCGCTCGCCGTGCCGGACGTTGTGTTGATGGCAACCAACGGGAGCATTGGTTTGGTCATCTGATTGATGCCTTCGAAATCGCGAATGTCACCACCGTGCGTGGCAAGTATTCCGATCGCTTTCGCTGCGTCATGGGGCGAACCGCCGCCAAATGATATGATAAAGTCGCAGTCTTCCTTGCGCAGCATCGCTGTTCCGGCGTCAACCTGCACGGTGGTGGGGTTGGGTTCCACTCCGTCAAACACCGCATAGGCGACGCCGATCTCATCCAAAAGATCGGTGACGACACTCGTCGCTTTGAGATCACGGTGCAACGGAGCGTCGGTCACGATCAGCGCTTTCTTAAACCCGAGCGCTTGGATCTCCTTGCCGGCGTCCTTCAGTCCGCCAGCTCCCATGATGTTCACGGTTGGCATGAAGAAGTAATAGGCCATAAACCCTCCTCCCATTCATGCCTTGGTATGAGGTTCTTTGTATTCAGGCGCCTTGATCAATGTCATGCCAACGACGCGTTATGGCGTGGAAAGCCGCTTCGGCCGCCGCCGAGGAAACCAGGAAAGCCGGCGACGGCAAGGTCAGCTACTACGAGGAGGTTCGGCCGATCTTCCAGGCGAAGTGCCAGGGTTGCCACCAGCCGGCCAAGGACAAGGGCGACTACAT
>CAZGNQ010000518.1:0-1954 GCA_964527285.1 uncultured Hyphomicrobiales bacterium
AACGCCGACGGCATCCGAATTCATCAATGCTCATGCTCCGCTGTTCCACTCCGTCGAAGAGCAGGCCGAACAAAGACCCCCCTTCCCCCCGCCGATCCAATGAACCGACCGTGACGCACGCCCAGACAAAGTATGCTTTTGACGGCTGAACGACGGTTCATGTCCCTTGAATGTGGTTGTGGGGCGGGCGGAGCCCCGTGACCGCTTCCCACACACGCGGCTGTGAAAAAAGGGAAATGACGCCGGTCGGGAAATCGATGCCGTTTAAAGGATATCCGGACATTCATGCCTGCTTCCGGCGCTAACAACCACTATCGGAGGCGAGATTGCATTCGGGCGCCAGAAACAGGTGCTCGATTTGGTCGACGCGCTGGTGTTTTTCCTTCCGCTATTAGTCTCGCACCAACGGTCAATTCTTGTTATAAGCTCGAAACTAGCCAAGTTCCGCCTTTAATCTGATAAGCGACAGGCCGATAGGCATCCCTTATCTACATCATTGCTTGGCGCGCCGTGGAATAGTCGTACTCGATGCAAGAGGTTACAATAAGAGACCAATTGAGGCCTGGTGATCTCGGTCGGCTCATCGCCTTGCACGGAACAGCCTACGGGTCCGAGGAAAATCACTTCGGCCACGTCTTTGAGGCGTACGTCGCCCGCACGATCGCCGAATTCGTAATCGACAATAAATGCCGTGGACGGATCTGGTTCGCCGAGCAGGGAGAGAGGCTTGTCGGCACAGCCGCCATGGTCGAGCGAAGGGAGGAGATGCGGGCGCGCGGGCAGCTGCGCTGGGTCGTCGCCGACCCGTCCGTGCGAGGACACGGAATCGGGAAGCGCCTCATCGGGGAGGCCATGGCGTATGCGCGCGCCAAAGGGTTTGGGGAGGTTTTCCTGGAAACGACGCCGGGCCTCGACGCCTCCATGGGGATCTACAGGAAGCTGGGATTCAAGGAAGTCTCGCGCGAGCAGCATGCGATTTGGCTTGACGAAAACACCGTGATCACGATGGCCCTATCGCTTGAATGAAGGAACCGCGCTCGGAAGCGAGTCCTGAATTCCGCTTCCAGCCCTGCGAAGGTCGTGGCGCGCGGGGGGTAGGTGAAGATATGAGTGTTCATGCCCGCTCTCGCGGGCGCGAGCGGCAAAGCGCGTAACGGACAATTTCCGTTTGTTGGACGGGCTTTCGCTTCCGCTTGTCACAGAACGTCTCTGAAAAGGGACGTCGCTGCATTCCCACTTGGCCGAACCATGAAAAGAAAAGGGCGGCCCCAAAAGGCCGCCCGCCCTGTGTTACGCCTTAAAGGCGCGAAAAAACACCACCGACCGGTCGCTAGAACCGCATGCGCGCCGTCACCCCGAACGTCCGCGGCTGGTTCGTGCGGAAGCCAAGGCGCGCCCGCCCCCCACGTTCGCGATCGAACGAAAGGAGCGCGTTCTCATCGGTGACATTCGTGACGTAAGCGATGAGGTCCCAGTTCTCGAATTCGAGGCCCGTATTGAGACTGATCAGCTGATAGTCAGGCAATTCAAGATCCAGCACAGTCTGGTCGAGGCCGCTTGCGCCCCCGAAAGGCAGGTTCGAGACGAAGGCGCGGGGATTGTCGACCTGGTCGGAAGGCTGCGTGAACCGGGCGCCGACATGCTGAATGGACCCGCCGACAAAGCCGAGGGCCCGGCCAACAGGGAATGAGTAGCGCGCATTCGCCGCCAGTTGAAGCTCCGGCACGGAAGCGAGCCGGTTGCCGTCCTCAACGCCGCCGAGGACCGCGCCCGTCCCGTCAACGACAGTGGAGTCGAATTCCGCCTCGACCCAGCTTCCGTTGAAAGACACGTCGAGGTTTTCGATCGGCTCGGCGGCGAGTTCGAACTCGAAACCAAGCGTATGGGCCTCGGGCACGTTGAAGGAAATGCGCGAGGAGCATGAGCCGGCGTCGAGCGTCACCTGGAGGCCGTC
>CAZGNQ010000519.1:0-1953 GCA_964527285.1 uncultured Hyphomicrobiales bacterium
GTCCGCGGCCTTCTTGCGCACCACGGCACACACCGTGCGCGGTGCTTGATCATCGTAAGGGGTGAGGAAGGCGTCGTCGTGGCTCGCAATGGCGGCGTGGCCGGCGTGCAGAACCGGTGCTGTGCCGCTCAGCGTAAGTGTTTGCCCCGATACGAGGTCGGCGTTCGTAGGATTGTCTGATCCAAAGAGCCAATGGCCCAGAGCGCCCGCCTCCACATCGGCCGTGGCGGACAGAACGTTCACCGTCATCGTTTGGGTGGCAGTGTTGCCGGCAATATCCGTGGCGGCAACATCGACGATGTGGGTGCCGGCCGTCGCAGGATTGTTGTAGGCGAGCGCGCCGGAGAAGGGGGCAAGGGTAAAGAGCGCCGCATCCGCCCCGCCGGCAATCGCCCATGTGGCCGGCTCGTCGGCGGTGAGTGCTGCAACCGCGGTGGCGCCCACCGTCACCGAGGCGGATGTGCTTGAGACGGCAGGGTTTTGGGTGTCGATGGCGGGCGATCCATTCCACTTTGCCTGCATAAGGCTGAGCGCATAGCGCGCCCCCAGCGTGCGCAATCCTGGACCATCGAAATGAAGGCCCGACGCAGCAAGACCCGCGGGTGAGGCATAGCCTGTGTGCGCAAGGCGGCTTGTCGTACCAAAAAGCACGCGGCCCACATGGTCCCAGCGCGCGGCTGAATCCGGATCGCTGTCGACGAAGCTTTCCACCAAGCCGCCCACCACGACCGGTGTGGTGGCATCCGCGCCGGTGATGTCGGCCCGCATGTCGGCAATCATGGTGTCAAGGTTGGCGCGATGGGCGAGCGCGTCTGCATCGTGATGGCGTTCGCTCTCGCCCTGGTGCCACAGGATGCCTGCGAAAACGAACTCTGGGTTGGCGGCGAGCACTGCGTTGACCCGGTTCACCGCATCGGCGTAGAGCGTGCCGCCCTTGGCCCAATCCCCGCCCGATCCGGTAAAGCCCGACCCGCCTTTGGCCGCCGGCACGAAGACAAGGGTCACATGCGGGCGCCCGGCCACATAGTCCTGCGCAAACTGGCGCGCGAGCCCCATGAAGCCGGCCGTCTGATCGTGGTGCTCCAGCGGGTCCACGGCGGGGATAAGTGTGCCATCGTTGGCGCCCACACGGCCCCATTGAAGTGTTCCTGCCGGATAGTCGGCCCCGCCATCATCGGCTGCCCAGCCCACCATGTTGGACTGGCCGGCCAGAAGGATGACGTGGGTCTCAGGGTCGGCTGGCGTGCGGACCGTGTGCGTTTCAAGGGAAAGCCCGATGTTCATGAAAACGCCCTCGCCGCTTTCGTCTGCTGCCGTTTTGGCATCCACTGACCGTCCATTGCTGCCCCCGCTCCCGCATTGCCCGGGCAACAACTTATGGTAATGTTTTTCGTGTGGGATAACTTTAGGATTTGCTTGTGCAGGGGCACGGCTCGACAGCGCGACCAAGCCAGGCCGCCCGCCGGCTGTGCTGGTTCCAGCATTTTCACAAGGCGGGCGGCTCGTCCGTGGTTGCTTTGGCGCAGCAAAATGGCGAGCGCCTTTATCCGGGCCACGCCAATGGGAGCCCGCTTTCGCCCACGGGCCACCCCCTGCCGCTGGAGCGCTACGATGCTGCCGCGCTGTCGCGCTTCGTGGACCACTGTCTGGACGAAGGGGTCACCTTTGTTGCGAGCGAATGGGGCTGCCCGGACCTTCAAACGCTTGCGGCGCGGGGCGATGTGGTGCTCGTCACCTGCCTCAGAGATCCGCTGGAGCGGCTTGTCTCCAACTACATCTACGACACGCTCCACCGCTATGAGCGGATGATGCCCATCAGCGCCTACTACCCCTCTCCGTTCATCGCATTTCGTCAGGCCGACTACTGTGTGCGCATGCTGTGTCAGGGCGTTGGCGTGCGTGGCACCGGCCCCCTTGCGCTCCAAGGCGCAAAGGACGCGCTCGGCCTCATGG
>CAZGNQ010000520.1:0-1935 GCA_964527285.1 uncultured Hyphomicrobiales bacterium
ACGTGGGTTCGATTCCCATCCCCCGCTCCATCCACTTGGCGCAAAAATCAAGCTGCCTGCTGGGCTCGCGTGCCTTTGCGGCTCGACAAACAAAAAAGGGGCGCCGCAGCGCCCCTCATTTCTCTTATCATATCAGACGTGATCGCGGACGTCGGTTATGCGGCGCGGACAGCGGCTTCCGCCGGAGCGTCGGCATCGGCACGACCGGAATTGAGCTTCACCCCAATGTAGCGGATGCGCCCCTGGATCTTCGCCTTGTGCACGCCGAGCTCACCGAACTGGCGACCAAAGGTCGGCAAGGCCAGCGGCTCTTTTGAGTGCTCATCACACCACTCGCAATAGTCCTCATAGAGGGCCGTGGCCGTGAGTGTGCAGCCTTCCGCGTTGCTGACGCGCTCGCGGAAGAAGCGCTCGACGTCATTTTCCGGGGCCACCAGTTGCGCCGCGGGACGCGATGCAACCACCTTGCGCGGCTCAGCGGGACGCGCCTCAGGCGCTGCCGGAGCCTCGACTTGAGCGGCCGGGCGAACCTCAGCCTGCTGCTTGTCGGAGGCAATTTGCTTGACCTCCGGCTTGCCGGCGATGGCAGCCTGCGTGTTGTCGTTGGCCGTCTCCTTGGTGCGGGGACGTGCCACCATCAGCGAGCGCGGCTTGTCGTCGTAAATCCGCCACTGGCCGAACGCCACGTAGAAGCCGAGCGATGATCCCAGTTCAACGAGGATGGCAACCAGAATCACCAGACCGATCTGCACGGTCTCGATGTTCTGGTGGAACAACGACGCAAGCGTAGCGGCCTGCGGGTCAGCAGTTGTTTCCGAGTGAACTTTCGGCGCCTTTGCAATCTGGCCCTTCAACTCCACCACACGCGTTTCGAGCCGTGCCGCTTCCGCAGCGGCCGCCATCTCGGCACCCAGCGCGTGGAACTCCTTACAGAAGTCAATGCTGGCGCGGCGTGTCGCGTCCGTACAGCCCTTCGTCGCTGACCAGCGACGGTCCTGCTTAAGCTGTTCCATCTGCGATGAAACGGTGCCCTCAGGCCGATGGTCCGGCACCCAGCTCAACCGCTCACGCAGGCGATTGAGCTCAGCGCGCACGTCCTTGTATGACTGCACCTCAGCCGCACGCGCGCTCGTCGTGTCTGCACGGTTGAGAGAAGCAAATCCCAGCGCCGACGTCAGCGAGAACGCCACCGTCACCACCCAAAGCAGGCTGCACGCCAATGCGTGCGACCATTTCTTATCTTTGATCGCCGCAAACAAGAAGAACGGCAGCAACGCCTTCAGACCGTCGGACGCTGCGCTGGCCATGCCAAGAACGAGGCCATTGAATTCAGTCTTTCCCAACTCAAACCCGTATTGCCAGTTCATCGCCGCGGAAACGAGAAGCAGAACCGCCGCCGCGGCAACGCCCAGCAGACCAAGAGCATGTCTCATTGCCCCCTCCATTCCATCGGCCCGCGCGCAATGCCCCCGCACGCTAGACGGGCCTCACCATTGATCTCGAGTTTCCGAACGCGATTGCTTCCAGCAAAGGAGACGACAATCGGACCTGGACCAGATGCGCCACTCCAAGGAAAAGCGCTTGAACGATCCATTCGGGACGCGGCCAGGCCGGAAACTCAAGAATTCTGTGAATAACACAATTCGTCCCTGATGGAGCGACGCTAGGCGATTCGATCTGAAGTGTTAAATCTTTCAACCTGCTAGGCCGAGCTGGAACAAATGCAAAACCAGTAAGTCAAGTTGCACAGACCTTTTTTGGCTTCGCTTTTGTTGAAAATATCAGATAACCAAATCTAGTGATGCGCACGGCAGGCTTGACACAAAATAGAGTCGCCCCGGCCAATGAAGAGGCCGCAAGGGATGTTCCAGGTCGCCATTCGCAAGTGGCCTTGCGGACATTCTCCAGCGGCCGGAAGCACGGCGCCATTGTTCA
>CAZGNQ010000521.1:0-1933 GCA_964527285.1 uncultured Hyphomicrobiales bacterium
CGCCCACCAGAACCAGTCGATGTCAACCTAAGAGCCATATGCCGGCTACGAGCCCCTCCTCACCAGTTCGCCCCGCTGCAGCCAACGGCCGCTCGCGCGACCAGCCACAAACGTGCCAGAACCACGCGGGTTTTGCCTTGGGGTTCTGTCTGGTCTAACCTTCTGACCTTGTAGTATGACAGAAGGGTCAGAAAGGGCCGTCTTTGCCACTTGGGTTGCGGCGGCGCACACGCGCAGGTTGCTTTGGGTCCAAGACCATTGCCAGCGGGCGCGCCAGACGGCAGCATGACGCTACACGAGGATCACTTGGGAAAGACCGGGTCAACTCGTGCATCGGATGCCCGATCTGCGGTCTGGGGCAGCCACGAGACTTGATCGGTGCGCAGAACGGCGGCAGTATCAGATCGAAGGCGTTCCACTTGGGGACTGTTGGGAAAGACACTAGTGCGATATGGCGTTCTCAAATAACTTCCAATCTGTTGCGCGTTCTACCGCGCTGATTGTCGGCGCGGCGTTGGCCATTCCCTGCTCACTCGCTGTGGGTACACAAGCGGCTGCTGACCCCTGGGAGACCATCACACCCGGCGGTGATACGCAGTGCTCCGACGGCAGCCCCTACAGCTTTCACGTTCGGCGCGCGGACCCAGAACGCCTGCTCGTGTACTTCAATGGCGGAGGCGCTTGCTGGGATAGCGCCACCTGCGACCGAACGACGGGTCTCGCGCCCCCAGACACCGACTATCGCGTCATCGCAGGCGCGGGCAGCGGGAACGACCCGCGGGAGTACAACGGTGTTTTTGCACTGGACGAACCTGAAAACCCCTTGAGCGAATGGTCTCAGCTGTTCGTGAGCTATTGCACGGGCGACGTCCATATCGGCAACCGGGATGCAACCTACACGCGCGAAGGCGGCGAAACTTACACGGTCCATCACAATGGACGGACCAATGCCGAAGCAGCGCTCGATTACGTTGCAAGTGAAATGCCAACGCCGAAGAAGATCCTCGTCGCCGGTGGAAGCGCGGGAGGTGTCGCATCACCCGCTTACACGCCGCTGATCGCGAGACGCTTTCCCGATGCCGAGGTTGTGCAATTCGGCAGTGGGGCAAATGGATTTCGCGTTCCGCCAGAAGTCTGGAATGCCTGGGCCTCGATTCCCGTTTTACAGGGGCTCTATGACAATCCGGGTATCTCTGCGGATACACTGCAGTTCACGGATCTGTACCGTCACGCGGCGGCCAGCGCTCCGGAAGTCCGCTTCCATACCTTTGATCACGCCTTCGATGCGCTTCAGGAGTATTTTAATGAACTCCTCGGCGTTCCCGGGCCGCTTCTGCCGACACTTGATGCCAACCTCGAGGTCATGCACGAAGACAACCCGCAGCTACGCTCCTATGTCGCAGAAGGGGTCTTCCACACCGTACTCCGCTACGAAGAGCTCTACACGCGCGAAACAGCAGGCGTTCGCGCTGTGGACTGGCTGAGCCAGCTCGTCAGCGGAGAAGCTGTCGATAACGTGCATTGCGGCGCGGCGGCGAGCTGCATGGAATAACCCTCGTGAAAGGGACTGTTTCTGACGCTACGTGATCCGCGATTGCAGTGGGACATTGATCGACCCCTAGACATGCTCGCCGGGCCTGTGGTCAACTCGAAGGCAGAGCTCGCTCATTAGTAGAAACGCTGTTAGCGCTCACAAACGACCGTTTGCGTCCCACACCGGAAGCTGCCGCTCGTCGGAGGTCGGCTTCGTCCGCGTAGCTGGTCTTCCTGTCCGCCATCGCGCTCGCAGCAACCGTCATCTTCTGGCTATGAGGGTTAACGAGTCCTGACCCTAGTCGGTGTCGACCGAGAGGGCGTCTCATTCCGTCAATCTGGGGCCACTGACGTCATACGCCGCTGGCCGATTATGTCAACATTGCGGGAACGGGCTTCC
>CAZGNQ010000522.1:0-1923 GCA_964527285.1 uncultured Hyphomicrobiales bacterium
GTTTCGGCCTACGGCGCGGACACCCGAGCGTTAGTGCGGATCACGTGCGTACACCGCGCAAACACTAGTGACCTGAATCAGGAATTTGCATCAGATGTCTGCGGCATCAAGCGCTCACAGTAGCGCCGGAGCGAGGCGAGGATGTCGTCAGCGGTGCGTGACCACTTGAAGGGCTTGGGGTTGTCGTTTCGTCGCGCAATGTAGTCGAGGATCTCGGCCTCCAGTTCCTTCACGGAGCGATGGGCGCCACGCTTGATCTGGCGTTCTGTGATCTCGGCGAAGAATCGTTCGACCAGATTGAGCCACGAGGCTGACGTTGGAGTGAAGTGGACGTGCCAATGCGGTCGACGCGCCAGCCAGGCGCGGATCGCTGGCGTCTTGTGGGTCGCGTAGTTGTCCATGATGAGGTGGACATCGAGGCCGTCGGGCACATTGGCCTCGATCTCGGCCAGGAACGATTTAAACTCCTTGGCCCGATGGCGTTTGAAGCATTTGCCGATCACCTGACCGCTCGCTGCGTCCAGCGCTGCAAACAGCGACGTCGTTCCATGGCGCTTATAGTCGTGCGTTCGCCGCTCGGGCGTGCCGGGCATGAGAGGCAGGATCGGGGCGGAGCGATCGAGCGCCTGGATCTGAGATTTTTCGTCTACGCACAACACGATAGCTCGCTCCGGCGGGTCCAGGTACAAGCCCACGACATCGCGAACCTTGTCGATGAACAAGGGGTCCTTTGAGAGCTTGAACGTCTCCGTGCGGTGCGGCTGCAAACCGAAAGCCCGCCAGATTCGCTGCACGCTGGTCGCCGAAATACCGGTTGCACGCTCCATCTCACGTGACGACCAGTGGGTAGCGTTGTCGGGCGTCGTCTCGAGAGTGCGCACGATGACATCCTCGACCTGGGCGTCGGTGATTTTGCGCGGCCCGCCTGGGCGGGGCTCGTCGTGTAGGCCTGCGAGGCGATGCTCAAGAAACCGCTTGCGCCACTTGCCAACGGTCTGCGGGCTGGTATCGAGCCTTGCGGCAATGTCTTTGTTGGACACGCCGTCAGCGGCCAGCATGACTATCCGAGCGCGCATCGCGATACCTTGGCCGGTTTTTCGACGGTTGACGAGCCGCCCCAACTCGTCACGTTCTTGCGCTGTCAATTCGATCGGCGTGACCGGCCGTCCCATCATCGTGCTTGCCCCCAGCTTGCCTGGGAACATATTCAAGCTATTCGCGCCTCAGGTCACTAGGTCACGAACCCATAAACGGGATTCACAGCTGCTGCGAACAGTGATTCATGCTGCCCAAACGGGGGACATGACATGGCGCGCAACCGCTACGACCTGAGTGACGCGGAGTGGAAAATTATCGAGCCGCTGCTGCCGCAGAAGTCGCGCGGGGTGAAGCGGGTCGACGATCGCAGGGTGCTGAACGGCATCTTCTGGCGGCTGCGTTCGGGGGCGCCATGGGCCGATATTCCCGAGCGCTACGGGCCGCACACGACCTGCTACAACCGCTTCGTCCGGTGGCGCAAGGCGGGTATCTGGGATCAACTTCTTGAAGCGGTATCAGAGGCTTACGACGGCAACCTCCAGATGATCGACTCGACCTGCGTCCGGGTTCATCAGCACGGTGCGAACGGAGATAAAAAAGGGGGCGCTCCGATTGCATGGGACGTTCCCGTGGCGGGCTCACGACCAAGATCCACGCCATCGTCGACCGGAAAGGCCTTCCAATCGCACTCAAGCTGACGCCGGGGCAGGCTCACGACGGGCGGAGCGCTGAAGACATGCTTGACGTCGTTGGTGCGAACGCGGTCCTGCTGGCCGACCGCGCGTATGATTCCAATGCCATCCGCGAGCGGCTCGACAGCCAGGGGGCCTTCGCCAATATCCGGCCGCTGGGCTGCCTCCGTGAAAAGCCGATGTTCAGCGCTGA
>CAZGNQ010000523.1:0-1916 GCA_964527285.1 uncultured Hyphomicrobiales bacterium
GCCAAGCGCTACACCACGCTGGGCATGGCAACCGACCAGGGCAAGACGGGCCATGTAAACGGTGCCGCGCTGTTCGCCGAGGCGATGGGTCGGTCCGCTGATGAAACGGTGACGAGCCGTGCCCGCCCGCCGGTCTCACCTGTCACCATCGGTGCGCTGGCTGGCCATGGCGCCGGCAAAGGCTTCCTGCCCACGCGGCTGACACCCATGCATGAGTGGCACGCTGGCCACGGGGCGACGTTCGTGGAGGCTGGGCTGTGGTATCGGCCGAGCTTCTATCGACGGCCGGGAGAAGAAACCTGGCTCGATAGCGCGAAACGCGAGGCCCGCGCCGTGCGGGCCGGTGTGGGGCTTTGCGATGTCTCCACGCTCGGCAAGATCGACATCCAGGGGCGTGACGCGGCCACCTTCATCAACCGGCTCTACACGAACAATTGGCTTAAACTCCCCATCGGCAAAGCCCGCTACGGCCTGATGCTGCGTGAGGACGGCTTCATCATGGACGATGGCACCACCTCGCGCCTGGGGGAGAACCACTTCCTCATGACCACGACGACCGCGAATGCGGCGAAGGTCATGAGCCATGTGGAATATGCCATGCAGGTGCTCTGGCCGGAGCTGGATGTGCACGCCCAGTCCGTCACCGACCAGTGGGCGCAAATGGCCATTGCGGGTCCGAAATCACGCGATGTGCTGGCACGTGTGGTGGATGGCTTCGATCTGTCCAACGCGGCCTTCCCGTTCATGGGCGCGGCCGAACTGACGGTGTGCGGCGGCATACAGGCGCGGCTGTTCCGGATCTCGTTTTCAGGGGAACTTGCCTACGAACTCGCGGTGCCGGCTGGCTTTGGTGCGCCCGTCTGGGCCGCAGTGATGGAGGCCGGATCAGGCGAGGGCATCACGCCATATGGCCTCGAAGCGCTGAATATTCTCCGCGTTGAAAAAGGCCACGCGACCGGCACCGAGTTGGATGGGCGCACCACCATGTTCGATCTCGGCATGGAGCGAATGGTCAACCTGAAGAAGGACTGCGTCGGCGGTGTGCTCTCGCAGCGCCCTGCGATGGTGGCGAAGGACCGCCCGCGGCTTGTTGGGCTGCGCGCCCGGCGTGCTGGTGCCGTGCTCCATGCGGGCGCGCACCTGCTGCCACCAGACGGGCCGCGAACGGCTGCCACCGATCAGGGATGGGTGGCCTCGGTGGCCTATTCCGTTGAGCTGGACGAGTGGGTGGGACTGGCATTCCTCAAGGCCGGACCGTCGCGCCAGGGAGAGGAATTGCTAGCAACCGATCTCCTGCGCGGCTCTGAGGAGCCCGTGACGGTCACGTCGCCGGTGTTTGTGGACCCTGAGGGAGCGCGGATGCATGGCTGAGGCAATCTTGGGCGAGCGCGCTGCAGGGTCGGATGGCGCGGAAGGCACGCGGCTTCATCCGGCTGACCCTTGGGACGGCCCTCTTGCAGCGCCGCGCTACGGCAAGCCGGGCGATGCGCCGGGTCTGACGTTTGAGCCACTGGCCCACGCGACGACGGTGGTCTTTTCCTTGCCTGCCGGTGGCGAAGAGGCATTTGCCCGCGCGGTGAAGGAACACCTTGGCATCAAGCTCCCTCCCGCTGGGCAATGGCGCGCTTGCGAAGTGCCGCGTGCGGACGGGAGTGCCTCAGAGGGATGGAAACTGGCGTGGGACGGGCCGGAGCGTTGGCGGTTGGTTGGCCCAGGGGATGCGACGCCACGCTTGGTCCAGGAAATTAAATCCCGGATGCTCGAGAGCGCTGCGGGCGTCGATCAAAGCCACGGCCAGGCCGTGCTGCGCATCGGTGGGGCGGCAGCGCTTGACCTGCTGGCGCGCGGCACGTCCATGGATGTGCGCGCTTCTGCGTTTCCCAGCGGCTCCAGCGCGCCCGTGCTGATGGCCCACC
>CAZGNQ010000524.1:0-1912 GCA_964527285.1 uncultured Hyphomicrobiales bacterium
TGTCACGCGATCAGATCTCGTGGCTGGCCCGGTGCCGCCACTCCAATCCGGTATGCGTCAGCGGGGCTCGACGGTGGACATCCCGTGGCCTGTTTTTTCTCCGCTTGCGCATGTCCACGGCCTCCCGAGAGTAACGCATGCCCCGTTAAGATGCTCTTTTCAATCCAGAGAGGTCCATCCATGTCGTCGCAAGACGGCCAGTTGAAGCGTTTGTTCTGGAAGGTGCTCGAAACGCCGGCCAACGAGCGTGCGCAGAAGATACGAACGCTGTGCGGCGCCGATACGGCCCTGCAAGAACGCATTGAGCGGTTGCTGGAACGCGCCAGCAGCTTGAACCGTTCCCTCATAGACAGTTCATCAAATCTTGATGGGCCGTACTGGTCGACGCTGATACCGGACGCTCAACGCACACCGAGTATTCCGGGTTTCAACGTGGAGGCCGAGATCGGCTCAGGCGCGTCGAGCATCGTGTATCGCGCCACGCAACTGCGACCCCGCCGCGAGGTGGCTATCAAAGTGCTCGCGATCGGTGGTTCTGAGCCACAACTCTTGAGTCGCTTTGAGCAGGAGGCGGAGACGTTAGCGCGACTCGTCCATCCCGGGATCACACAAGTGTACGAAGTGGGGTCAGCGCAGACCGAGTTTGGAAACCGCCCGTTCATCGTGATGGAGTTGGTCAACGGTCCACGGATTACTGAGTATGTGCGCCAGTCCGCGCTTCCGGTCTGCGACCGGCTCGAGCTGTTCGTGGAACTCTGTGACGCAGTCTCGCTGGCGCACGACAAGGGCGTCCTGCATCGCGATTTGAAGCCGGGCAACATCCTGGTCGAGACGCGTGGGGCCAAAGCGCGACCCAAGGTCCTCGACTTTGGCATCGCGCGGCTGCTCGATAGCAGCGACGGACGCGTGGACCTGACAAACACAGGCGATATTGTCGGAACGCTCAACTACATGAGCCCCGAGCAACTGACCGATGCCCGTGCGGCGGGTGTTTCGAGCGACGTCTATGCACTTGGCGTCGTTCTCTACGAAATGCTGAGCGGTCAGTTGCCTGTAGACGCGCGGCACTTACCGCCATTGGACGCCATCAAGGCCTTGGCGGAAGCATCGCCCGCACCGCTGATGATCGACGGTTCACCTCCCGGCGCAGATCTTCGTTTGATTGTTGCCAAGGCACTCGCTCGCCGGCCCGAGGACCGCTTTCGCTCGGTGCTCGAGTTAGCCGACGAAATCGGCAGATATCTGCGCAATGAACCGATTCGTACGCGCGGCAGCGACCTCCGGTACCTCATCGGCCGAACGCTGGTTCGATACCGCTACACACTGACAACCATCACAGCCGCAAGCATTCTCATGATCGGTATGGTGTTCTACGCACTCAGCTCAATGTGGTCGGCGATGGCGGACACGCGTGACCAGGCGATTGCCGCCGTGACAGATCTCAGTCGGTTCGATGAGATTGCCGGAGCGAGCGCAACCCTGCGACCAATTCTCGTTGAGCATCGCCAACGGCTGCAAGGGTTACTTGAACGGCAACCCAATCATGCCGGCCTTTTGACTGCCTACGCGGCACTGTTAGAGCGGATTTCGAGCCTCGACTACGAGGCCGGTGATCACGACGCGGCGCTCGAACTCAGGAACGTAGCTCACGAGTACCGTCTTCGCGGTCTCAAACAAGAGCCGCATGAAACGGAACAACGCCTGGGTCTGGCGATTAACCACGTCCTCATCGGCGACATCTTCAAGCACCGCGGCGAAGGGGCTACGCGCGCAGGGAACGCGACCGAGGCCGATAGTTGGTATACACAAACTGAAGAACACTATGAACGGGCACGATCGATTCAGGAAGAACTGCTTGATGACGGGAACAACCGCGACAAAGCGTTTGGCCAGTTCGTTTGGAGTCTCAATC
>CAZGNQ010000525.1:0-1905 GCA_964527285.1 uncultured Hyphomicrobiales bacterium
CATTGGGCTTGAACCAATGGCGCCTCAAAGGCGCACCCCAGACATCGTTCATGCCTTCGGCGTCCGCCCGGCCGGCCCTATAGCGGCACGCCCGCCGCCGCCGGGGGCTCCGGGTGCGGATCGACAGGCCTTCTTCGCTGTAGAGGCGATACGTCCGTTTGTGATTGATCTGCCAACCTTCCCGCTGAAGCAGGACATGCAGCCTCCGATAGCCGTATCGCACCCGGCTCTCTGCCAACTCCTTGATCCGCATCCGCAGTTCTACAGCCGGATCCCGTCGCGACAGGTATCTGTGGGAAGCCCGCCCGAAACCCATGGCCCGGCACGCCCGACGCTCCGATAACGCGAAGACCTCCTGGTAATGGCGGACGACTTCACGGCGACAGACGGGCTTCACCACATTTTTCGCAGGGCATCCTGCAGCATGGTCTTGTCCAGCGTCAGGTCCGCAACGAGCCGCTTCAGCTTCGCGTTCTCCTCCTCGAGCTGCTTCAGCCGCCGGATCTCGGACACGCCCATCCCGGCGTAGACCTTCTTCCAACGGTAGAACGTGGCTTCTGCCACGCCCATCTTGCGGCAGATCTCGCCAACGCTCGCGCCGGCCTCCGCCTGCCTCAGCGCGAACGCGACCTGCTCGTCGGTAAATCGTTTCTTCGGCATCTGGGCACTCCTCTCGCTTCCGAAGTGTGCCCGAAAATTCGCGGTCAGAACGGACCAGTTTCAGGGGTCAAGACCATTTGGCTTGGCCAGGGCCGTACAAGCATAACGTACAGAGCTGAGCGCGAGGCGTCTGTTGGGAGAGTCGGGATGAGCATGACTTCGGACGATGACTTCAGATCGCTGTTGGAGCGGGATGAAGCCGAGATGAGTGTTGTGTTTTCAAACCCGCATCCGCCCGACAATCCTATGATCTATGTGAGCGATGAATTCAAGGACCAGACCGGTTACTTTCCCGAGGAAGCAGTTGGCTAAAACTGCCGCTTTCTGCAGGGGCCAGATACTGATCCGCATGCGATAGAAGCGATCAGACAAGGCTTGAAAGCGCGCACCCGCTTCACGATCGACATTCTGAACTACAGAAAAGATGGCACGCCATTTATAAATCGCCTTCGCATTCGCCCACTCTTCGATGAAAATGGGAATCTGATCTATTTCGTCGGGGCGCAGAACCCCGTAGCGTGATGATCGCATCAGGGTGTCAAGAGTACGGCAACCGCGCTGCCGGCGACGACAGGCACGATAAAGGACGCCCAAACGATGACGGTCATCCGCCGTCGGAACCGGTGAAATTCAGGTGACTTTTTCTGCGCTGGGTCGGACTTTTTGAGCTTTCGAAGCATCCGTAACGCCCTCTCCCGATCTTCCTAGCGTTGCGACATAGGACTGGTGAGCATCTGGCAAGCCGCCGCGGAGGTCCCGCTGGTGGATAAGACGTTCTGACGCAGGGGCATTATCGAACACCGTGCGAGGGCTATCTCCATTCCCACGTAAACATCCGTCTTAAACGAGTAATAAGTCGGTGAGCAGGTAGGAATGGAAGGTCCCGCATCGCCTAACGCGACAGCTCGTGCAAAATGGGCCGTGCACGTGCTTGGTGTGGCCCCGCTTAAGATGACTTCTTGCTGTCCGAGTCACTAGATACATCGTGAGACGCAAACTCAAACCAAAGTAGAGGACCAAATGCGTTGGACCTTAACGATCGGTGAGATCGGCGGCACCGTCGTCCGCGTGCATCTCACATTTTTCCTGTTGCTCGTCCTACTTGCGGCCTTGAATTGGCCTGCGGGGGGGCTCGTCGCCGCGATCGAGAGTGTCGTCTTCGTCACGCTTGTCTTTGTCTGTGTGCTTCTCCACGAGTTCGGACACGCGTTCGCCGGATTGCTCGACGAGTACACCGGCAATCCC
>CAZGNQ010000526.1:0-1900 GCA_964527285.1 uncultured Hyphomicrobiales bacterium
CCGATGGAGACCAAACGGGCGATTGTCGCGATGCTGATCCAGAACGGGGTTATTCAATTCGGCGACAGTCCTCAAGGCGGCGGGGAGGGGTGAGCAGTGGGAAGGGCATCGCCTGAAGCGTCGAACCGCTGTACCCTTATGAGCGCCTCGCGGGCGTCGTGATGCACGAATGCCGAGAAAAGAGCTTTTCGGCAGCGCAGTGAGTTGACCTTACGTGCCGCGCCGCTTTTCTTCTCCTGTGACTTCAAATACAACTCAGCATGCAATCACACGATGCCTACTATGAAAAAAACTGTTATATACGCACGTTTTTCCACTGACCTGCAGAGCGACGCTTCTATTGAAGACCAGATTGCGGCGTGCCGGCGCTACGCGGAGTGCGAAGGCCATGAGGTGGTCGGGACTTATTCGGATGCTGCGAAGTCGGGTGCCAGCACCATCGGGCGCGACGGCCTGCAGGATTTGATGGCCGACGCCAAGGCGGGCGCATTCAATGCGGTCCTTGTCGAGAGCCTTGATCGCATCAGCCGCGACCAGGAAGACCTTGCGCATATCTGGAAACGCCTGAGCTTCCTGGGCGTCGACCTCGTCGCGATTGGAGAAGGGAAGGCGGACCACATCGCGGTCGGCGTACGTGGGTTGCTGGGGGCGCTCTATCTCAAGGACCTGGCCGACAAGACGCGGCGCGGCCTGTCAGGACGTATTAGCGCCGGCAAATCAGCAGGCGGCAAGGCATATGGCTACCGGCCCGTGCCTGGCCAGCCAGGCGAGCTTGAAATCGTCCCCGAGGAGGCCGCAGTCGTCCGGCGCATCTTCGAGGAGTATGCAGGTGGGAAGTCGCCGCGCCAGATCGCGGCCGGGCTGAATGCCGACGGCATACTTCCACCGCGCGGCGCGCAATGGGCCGCCAACACGATAAACGGATCCGTCAAGCGGGGCACGGGCATCCTTCGCGTAGAGTTGTACCGTGGCAAGCTGGTCTGGAACAAACTGCGCTACGTCAAGGACCCCAACACCGGGAAGCGCGTCTCTCGGTTGAACCCGCGCGAGGAATGGCAGGAGGCCGACGCCCCACATCTCAGGCTCATTGATGGTGAGCTATGGCAGCGCGTTCAGGCCCGTGCCGAACAGCGGCGTCACGACACTTCGATAAAGGCCAAGGGGCAGCGCCGGTTCTTGTCAGGCCTGTTGAAGTGCGGAAGCTGCCAGAGCAGCATGGTCGTCTCAGGGGGCGGCCACGATCCGAACGACCGGCGAATCAGATGCTCCCGGAACCGCGAAAGCGGTACCTGCGACCACAGCCGCTCCTACCGACTGCAGGCCATCGAGCTGTGCGTTGTTGAAGTCTTGCGGGATGTGCTGAGCCGTGAGGATGCGCTCAAAGAGTTCCTCGACGTCTATGTTGAGCGACGCAAGGCGCGCATGCAGGACATTGCCAAGAGACGGCGCAAAGCGGAAATCGCGTTCAAGCGAGCTGATGATGCCGCGCAACGGCTCGTGTCGATGTATGCGGACGATAAGATCAGCCTTGAGCACTTCAATCGGGAATATCCTAAGCGGTGTGCCGAGGCCGATGAAGCCAAGCGGGAACTGGCGCGCACTGCGGAAGCGCCTGCCATCGATCTTCACCCCAATGCATGGCAAGCGCACACTGAAGCCGTCCAGAACCTGTACGAGATTCTGCAGCGCAGTGCGGTAAACGGCGATGAGCAGACGCTCGCCGCCGTGCGTGACCTTGTCCACAGCGTTGTAATTTACCCAAGCGAGAAGCCGGGACAGGTGGAAGTCGAGATGTTCTCGCAGCTCAGAGTGCTGACCAAAACCGGGGCCGGCGAGTATAAGACGGTGGTTGCGGGGGTAGGATTTGAACCTACGACCTTCAGGTTATGAGCCTGACGAG
>CAZGNQ010000527.1:0-1896 GCA_964527285.1 uncultured Hyphomicrobiales bacterium
GCCCAAGAGCCCCGCCGCCTCCACAAACGCCGTTTTGCGCAGCGTGAGGACCACACCGCGCGTGACGCGCGCATAAACCATCCACCCGTTCAGCGCGAGGACGATGATGACCGTGACGGCGCTCGGACCGATCACCGCCAGGATGAGGAGCGCCAGCAAAAGACCTGGAAAGGCCACCTGCGTGTCGACGATCGCGGTGATCCAGTTGTCGACCCGTCCGCCGCAGTAGCCGGCGATGAGCCCCATCAGTACCCCGAAGGAGCCGGCAAGCAGGACGACAGAAAACCCGACGATGAGCGAGAACCGCGACCCGTAGAGGAGCCGCGAAAACACATCGCGGCCGAGGTGATCTGTGCCCAGAATATGGTTCCAGCTTCCCCCGTCGAGCCAGACCGGGGGCTTGAGGCGCATGATGATGTTCTGCGCGGCCGGATCGTGCGGCGCCAGCAGCGGCGCAAACACCGCGACGAACAACAACAGCACCAGGAACGAGACGCCGAGCAGGCCCGGAATGTCGCTTCGCAGCTCTGACCAGATCCCGCCACCCGGTCGCGCTTGCCCAACCGGCGCAACCGCAGCGTCAGCGACGGGAGCGGCGCCGAGCGACGCGTTGGGGTCGGCGAGCGTCATTGAGCGCCAAGCTCAATGCGCGGATCAAGCCACTTGTAGACAATGTCGAGGATAAGGTTCAGCACCACCACCATGATGGCGGTCAAGAACACGATCGCCTGGAGCAAGATGAGATCCTGCCGCTCGATCGCCTGAATGGCGGTGAGCCCCAACCCTGGCCAGGCAAACACCGATTCCACCACCACCGTGTAGCCCGACAGCGCGCGGATGAGTTCCCACCCGGCAAGGGTCAGCACCGGCACGGCCGAGTTGCGCACGGCGTGAACGGCAATCACCCGCATGGGCCGCAGCCCTTTTGCGCGCAGCACACGCACGTACTGCGCGTTGAGCTGATCGATCATGGTCGATCGCACCACCATCACAAGCCGCGTCATGGCCGGGATCGCAAGCGTTATGGCGGGGAGTATCAGGTATTGAATTCCGCCGGAGCCGGATGTGGGCAGCCATCCGAGCATCAGCGAGAAGAAGACGATCAGCAAAAGCCCCAACCAGAACTGCGGGATCGAAAGCCCCACAAGACTGATGAACACAACGAGACGGTCGATGATCCCTTCCGGCCTCAGCGCTGCGACAACGCCCAAGGGCACAGCAAACAAGACCGCCAAGCCGATCGCGGTAAAAGTGAGGAGGAGCGTTGCCGGCGCCCGCTCCATGATGATGTCCATCACCGGGCGGCGCTGCCAAAGGGAATCGCCGAAGTCCAGCACCGCGACGGAGCGGACATAGTCAATGGCGCATGACCCAAGAATACGGCCACTCGGTCACCAAGGAGATGTCAACAAGCAAGTCCCATTCGCATCGGGGCCTAGACGGTTGTCAGCCGGCTGTAGCTTTCGTAGCGTCCCGTCAAACTGGAGGAGCCATGAAAGAGCACCCGTCTTTGCGCGCATTCGACTTCAAGGGCTGGGTCGACAAACACCGGCACCTTTTAATCGGGACTCCCCAGTTGGCTCCGGTCGGGGCAGGGTAGCGCCGATCAGACCGGCAGACGAGGCTGAAGTGGCGGTGCTGGGGCGAGAAATGGCGACCGACAGTCCGAGATGAGGGCTGCGGGCGCCGATCGAGCGGCGCGCGGGGCCCCTCAGCCGCCTGTTCGGCGCACCGTCCCCGTCGGCCCGAACGGATGCGCGCCGGCGTCGTGTTTCTCCGATCATGCGCAGGCGGCCTCGGCGGGTGGTCCGCGCAGAGCGTTGATCCGGTCGAGGATGCCCGCGAACACGGTGCGCGGTAGCGCGGCCTCGGCCAGCTGGAAGATGGCGTAGCGGG
>CAZGNQ010000528.1:0-1894 GCA_964527285.1 uncultured Hyphomicrobiales bacterium
CGTTTTCAGCAAGCGCAGATGCTTCCTCGACGGGTTCGGCCGCGTCCCTTGAGGAAGCCTCATGCTCGTCTGGCTGGACAGATGCCAGCGCATTCGTGATAATCTCATCCCTCGCGCGCGCGCTTTCACCGGCGCGGTCAATAGCGTTAGAATTCTGGGTCATGCCATCCTGCTTCGGTCGTAGCGTTTTTGCGTATTTTGTCCCACTTGGCCTTGTCTTCAGAGACAATATCACCAAGATCGTGCCCGCATTGTTTGACATCGTTCTCGCGCTCATATCTGCGAAGCGCAGAACGCGAAGAAATCAAGGCGGGCTTTCTTGTGGCATGCGCCACAAATTCTCCGATATCAGCCATCACAGTTGGTGAGGCTACCGAGCCACGCTTTGGCGGCGTGGTCGGCGAATAGGCATGGGCAAAGCGCTTGCGTCCGGAGCCGCGCTTTTTCGGATCGAGAAAATCCATCTTCAGTCCGCTCAGGCTATGAACCGACATCACGTCCTCATTGTCGTGGTCTGTGTGGTATCAGGCCGCAAGCAACAACAGCGCCAAAGCGTGTTGTTGCCTCTCCTGCTCAAGAATGGCGCGAGCATGCGCCTGCGTCTCGGCAAGCAGTCCGGCAATGCGCTGCTCTTCGGCTCTGGAGGCTTGAATTTGCTCCGTGAGGGCTGAAACGCGATGTTGCGCACTTGCGACCTCAGGAGACGCCAAATGCCGCTCTGCGGGCTTTCTGGCGGCCTTACGGGGTGCCTTGCCCTTGCGCCGCTTCTTCTTTGGCTTGGGAGCCAGCGCCTCTGCAACAATACGCTCAAGGCGATCCCGCTCTTGGCGATCCTCGCGAAGCTTGCGGTCGATCCGCTCGCGCGCTTGTTTTAGCTCGCGCTCGCGGCGTCTGATCTCTTCCAGCGAAATCCAGCCGCCGCCACCGCCGGAAATCGCGGGCAACTGCGGCGGCAATACAGGCTGCGGCTGCGCGGCAGCATCGCCGATAGTGTAGTTTCGCAGGACGACACCGGCTATTGATCCGGTCTCGACATATCCGCGCGATGCAAGTGACGCCTTCGTAGCTACATTGGCCGGCGCATAGCCACGAAGCACAATGTCTGCAATTGAGCCGTTCTCGCCGTAGCCGCGCGTTGCAAGTGACGCATTCGCATCTACATTGGCCAGCTCATAGCCACGAAGCACAATGTCTGCGATGGAGCCAAACGACCCATAGCCGCGAGTGACAAGCGTGGCGATCGACATTGCTAGGTGCGCGTGGCCGCCGTCGGCGAAGTCGCGTCATTGAGCGTGACGGTGAAAGCCGTGGTCGATCCATTGAGCTGGCGCACTGTGTAGCTGGTGCCCGATATCGTGAAATCCATCAGATGCTGGTGGATCGCAAACAGCGCTTGCGCGCCGGTCGGCTCAGTGCCGTTGGCTGCATAGCTTTGCGTGAGTTGCGTCGTCCAGACATCCGAAACGCTAATATCGTTCAGCCCAGCGAAACCTGCGTCCAGCTCGGCTTTGGTCGGCGGATCGTAAGCGTTCAGCGCATCCGTGACCTCTGACTGAACTTCCGCGTCCCATGCGCTGTTCCACGGAAGCGCTGTCAGGCTGTCGCCATTGGTGCCAAAATAATCTGCAATCGCCGTGTCTACTTCGGCGTTGACATCCGCAGCAGAAAGATTGTTCAGGCCGTCCAGCGTCGTGATCGTGCCGGTAAAGCAGGACTCGGCGTTATCGGCCGCAGTATCCGATCCGCTGATGCGCACTGCATCGGAAACGGGCACGCCAGTAGTATTCTCCGCCGCTACAATGCGGAACGTCGCGGCAATGAAATTGACCGTCTGACTGTCGATCGTCACCGAAGAGACAATGACCCAATAAAACGATCCCGCAGCGTAAAAGCC
>CAZGNQ010000529.1:0-1887 GCA_964527285.1 uncultured Hyphomicrobiales bacterium
TGGCGCGAGCGCACGCTCAGCGTATAGGCGGTGTTGCATCCGACATTCTCATAAAGCAGCACGGTCGACGGCTCGCGCCGTGCGTCCGTCACATCGCCGAGGTTCAGGATCGTCCAGCTTGCGGTGCGCTGCACCTCGTAGCCGCCTTTGCCCAACCCGCGCGGCCCGCCCAAAACGACCGGGTCAACGTCGATCTCGCAGCGCTGCCCGGCATGGCCCAGAAGATGAATGCGCGTATCTTGCGAAACTTCCGCAAAAACGTGCTCTGACACACACGCTGCGGTAATCGCAACTAGTAAACATGCAAGAGCTACCCGCAACATAAGCCACAATCCTTCAAACGAAAAAGCTGTCGGGGCGCATAACCCCGACAGCATTAAATGAATTAGAGTGCACCGCCCAACCGGACAGTGATCAACTCACGGTACTGACCGCCGGCGACGGGCGTAGCGCTTCCAAAGCTGTCCACGGTAATGAATAGCGGACCTGATGCCGGGGCATCCGACGGATCACCTGGCACCACCGTACCTGCGTTGTCGCAGGTCGCATCCAACGTTGCATCCACGCTCTCATGCTCGACACGGACCTGATACGGAAAGCAAGTCCGGAAATCTCCAACCTTGCCCGGGTCGCTATCTTCCGACTGGGGAAAATCGACGTTGCGCAACCCACCGTCACGAGTCTTAACCGACAGCGTGTATTTGAAGTTGCAGGTCACGTCGGTCCGGGTGACAGAGATTGAGGCACCGTCAGCGATACCGTTAGAAACATCTCCGAAATCGTACTCAAAACCGGAAATGATATCGATGTCTCCAGTTACCGATTCGACTGGATCCGAGCCGTTGTCTTCCAAGACGCACTGCTTTTCAGCTTCTCCACGGAGCTTGATCTGTTGATCAAAGTTCTCCAGGGCCAGAGCGCTTGTTGCACTCGTGCCCAGAGCAGCCGCAGCCGCCAAAACCAAAAACTTCTTCATGTCTACTCTCCTTCTCTAAAGTTCAGGCCCCCATCGGCCCTGTGTGCCCCACCCAGGTGAGCGGGAAACTGGCAAATTGCCTAATGTATACTTTCGCAAATATTCCCTTCA
The DNA here is from genome assembly GCA_964527285.1 of uncultured Hyphomicrobiales bacterium. Lineage (GTDB taxonomy): Bacteria > Pseudomonadota > Alphaproteobacteria > Rhizobiales > CAZGNQ01 > CAZGNQ01. The sequence goes on from CAZGNQ010000529.1 coordinate 1,088, forward strand.
CCCCTCACGTCTGAGGGCCGACATAAATTGTCATCGTGTCTTCGAATTTTCCGCCCAAGAGTTTCAGCCCATTCAGCGACCACTGCCACTTGATGAGGCCTGTCTCATTGATCGCGACGTCATTCCCGGACTGAACAAAACAGGGTGACGCCTCCACGTTTCCGGCCCGCATCTCGCCGCTTCCGCAGGCGAGCCTGATCTGTCCGCCGCCGGTCAAGTCGACCGCGCTCTCTGCTGTGTAAGGCAACAGGCCGGTGAAACCGCCAGATGCGTCAGGCCCGGCCTCATGCTGAAGACCGCCATGGGCCGAGGCCATGCGGAATTCGAACGGGAAATTGCAGTTGACGGTGAAGCGGAAGCTGCGGAGGTCCGTGTTGGTCAGATCGCCCAGATCGAGCGTGACAGCCGCCAGTTTGACGCCGCTCGCGCCGAACGGCGCAAGGCTGCAGGACGGCTCGATCCGGCCGGTCAGCTCGACCTGCACCTCCTTGTCGGAGGCGCTCGCCGGAAGGCCCGCGAATGTGCCCGCGAGCAGAGCAGCCAACACGGTACGCGCCGGTACGCCGGCCATACGTCATCCCCCATCATGCGGCAGCCGTCCCGTGCTCCCCAGCGGGATCGCTCCTGCGGCGCGTGCCCTTGCGCCCGGCGGCGATCCTTCGGTTCGGCTTGCCCGTTATGATCTCTTACAATGCGTGAACGCCCGGAGGCGCTGCGCTTCGTCTGGCGTGAAATTCTCACTGGGGCGCCGGGGCCGCATGATGCAGATGTACTACGCGATGGCGAAAGAGATTCCGTGA
>CAZGNQ010000530.1:0-1881 GCA_964527285.1 uncultured Hyphomicrobiales bacterium
TGGGCTACGTCCTTATAAGGACATCCCGATTGAATTCATTGGGATTCGCGTTGGCGAAAAATTGTATGAGGAATTGATTGCCGAACATGAAACCCGTCAGCCCACCGTGCACCCTTACATCATCGAGATCAAAAGTGAAGCAACACACACAAATCTCGACATGTACAAGAGCCTGCTCAATGGTAGTTTGAAGGCACCTGCCCATACACTCATTGAGAAAATCAATCTTGCGGCTAAGGCTGAATTGCTTCAAACCGATATGCTGTAACTCGGTGCGGATAATCCGGTTCAACGCGCAGCTCCATTTCATAGAGGCTGTCTTGCTGCTGCGCCTCTAAGATCACTTTGGCAAAGTGGTCATCAACTTCCACAATGGACTTGACCCGTAATTTCCCAGCGGTGCTGTATTGTTCGCTGAAGAAATCGGCCAAGTCAGCCGGATCATCCAAAGCATGGTAACTGTCCGCCAAGAATTGTTCCAAGCGTTCAAAATCGCCTCGGTTATAGATGCTCATTTGGGCGATGAAGCGGTCATTGGCGTAGATACACTGACCCGAATGGGGCGCTATCAGCGCGGCTGCCTGGGGCAGGCGATCGATAAAAACCCGCGCGACATTCAATGACATCGCATTTGTGCCGGACTCGGCCACTTCTGCGTAGGATATGCCACATCGACCCCACGGCGCGAAGCTTAATTTAGCGCGTATTCACGCGGTAGAATTCGAGAACACAGCCTCTGTACGCCGGTTAAACGGCCCGTGGTACCCATTTGGGTCGACGCCGGGAGCGGTTGACGGTCTCCTCCCAAACGGGCTCGGATTCAATCGTGCGGTTCGAAAACGACCAACAGCGGCGAGCTTTCGGCCACGCCGCGGTCATCGGAATCGAGTTTGCCGCCGCCGTTGTCGCCTGCCTTCTCGGCGGCTATTGGCTAGACCAACGGTACAATACAGAACCTGGATTCACGATAGCAGGATTACTCTTGGGGTCAATCGTCGGTTTTCGGCTGCTCTGGAAGCTGGTCAAAGCCACTGAGCGGGACATGAAGGACTGACCGATGCTCAACGACGTTTTGCTTCGGCACATGATTCGGTCGCTGGTTTGGCTGGTCGGCCCGGCCGCCATCCTGATGGGTCTGATCTTCGGCTGGGACCACGCGTTCGGTCTCGTGGTGGGGGCGGCGATCATCGGGCTGTCCGTGGGCGGGCTGGTGTTCATCGTCGGCCGGCTGTTGGATCCCACCGAGGCCAGCGGCCGCAAGACCGGGTTCACGATCCTGCTCATGCTTAAGATGACCACCGTCGCGGCCTTGTTGTGGCTGTCGATGAGCCGCTGGGGCGTGTCCGGCTTCGGCATCCTGTTCGGAATCGGGGTTGGCCTGGTGGCCATTCAGATGGGGCTGGTGCAGGGCGCCGACTCGGTCGAAGGAAAACGAGCCATCGAGGAAACGGAGGCTCGAATCCGCGAGGAATTTGGAGACAGCGACGACGAATCACGTTAGCTGCAGTCTGAGAGGGAACCATGCCGAAGCATCATTCTTGGTTCAGCTTCATTCCGGGCTTCGAAGACTTCGAGCACGCGATCGCCGAGCTTGGCGGCGGTGAGGGCTGGCTGTTCGCCGAAGCCATTCACGTCCAGCACATCGTGGCCCTGTTCCTGGTCCTGGCGGTCATGCTCGCCATCGCGATCTTCGCCCGCAACGGTCTGGCCAAGCGCGAGCCCGGCGACATCCTCCCCGACAGTACCCTCACCGCGAGGAACTTCATCGAGCTGCTCATGGAGGGGTTGCTGGGGCTGATGCAGTTCACGATGCGCCGGGAAGCGGCGCTGCGCCACTTCTGGATCATCGGGCCGCTCGCGGTCTTCATCCTCTTTTCGAAT
>CAZGNQ010000531.1:0-1879 GCA_964527285.1 uncultured Hyphomicrobiales bacterium
CAGGCGGATCGGCGTCGATGGAACCGAAGTTTCCCTGGCCGTCGATCAGCGGCACCCGCATGGAGAAAGGCTGAGCCATCCGAACGAGCGCATCGTAGATCGCACTGTCGCCGTGGGGGTGGTAATTCCCCATCACAGCGCCGACGACGTTCGCGCTTTTCCGGTAAGGTTTATCCGGCGTGTTGCCGCCTTCGTTCATGGCGTAGAGAATGCGGCGGTGGACCGGCTTCAGGCCGTCGCGGGCGTCAGGCAGCGCGCGCGATACGATCACGCTCATCGCATAATCGAGATAGGAGCGTTTCAGCTCACTCTCGATGCTGATGGGATCGACGCCGTCTTCGTTTGGATGTGTTTTGTCGCTCAACTCAATGGGCTTTCAAATGCGCGCCGCAGAACGGCGGAGAATCGTTTTCCGTGTCGGACCTTAGCACTGCGGATCCCCCCATCGAAAGGGCCTAGCGCGGCGGCGCTTTCCCGGCGCTCCGCAACCGCCTATGATCGGAAGATGACCCATCGCCAGAACACGATTTCCCGTCGCGCCGCCATGTTGATCGGATTGGGCGCGGCTGCTGCGGCGTGCCAACGGTCGCAGTTCAACGCCGAGCCGGCCGCGGCCGAGCTTTTCTGGAGAACAGGGCCGGCGCTGCCCGAGCCAGTCCAGGAAATCTATCCTTGCGCCCACAACGGCGCGATCCATTTGGCGGGAGGCTTTGTCGCGTCCAATGGGCGGATCAGCGGGCCGACCGACGCGCATTGGCGTTGGGCCCCCGGGGACGACAATTGGCTCGCCCTTCCCGCCCTGCCGGCGCGAAGGCATCACCCGCAGCTTGTCAGTTTTGCCGGCGAATTGTTCGCGTTCGGCGGGTTTGAGAGCCCGTCGCCCCAGGCTGGGTGGACCATGCAGGCGAGCGGTTGGCGGCTGGTGGAGCAGATCCAGGTCGCGCGGCCGCTGACGCCGCAGGATGTCGCCTGGCAACCCGCCCCCGCCTTGCCGGAGCCGTGCGGTGAAGCGGTGCTAGCCGTCACCGGCGACGGCGTTCTGCATCTCGCAGGCGGGAGAGGCCCTGGAGGACAAGCCAACAGGCTATGGAGCGACCACGTCGACACCGATCGACACATTGTGCTGGCCGATCCCAACGGGGTTTGGGAACGCGCCGCCCCCTGCCTGTCGAAGCGAAATTCCGCCGCAGGCGTCGTGATCGACGGCAATCTTCATGTCGTTGGCGGCCGCACGGTCGGCGGCGGGAACGTGGCGACCCACGAAGTCTACGATTACCGCGAAGATCGCTGGCGGACAGCCGCGCCCATGCCGCAGGGCCAGGGCGGTCTGGCGGCGGCGTCATTGGACGGCGTGCTCTATGCGTTCGGCGGGGAGTATTTCGATAATGGCGGCGGGGTGTACGCCGAAACCTGGATCTATGACCCGAAGCGCGATTCCTGGTCTGCCGGACCGGACATGCCCAACCCGCGCCACGGACTAGGAGGCGTGGCTTTGGGCCGGGCGATCTATTCGATTGGCGGGGCGCTCAGAGCCGGCGGAAATCGAACGAGCGCCGTGGTGGAGGTTCTCGAACCCTGAGGTCCTAGAACGGGATCTCATCGTCGAGGTCCTGGTTGAAACTTTCGGGCGGGCCGTCGATCTGGCGCGGACCGCCGCCCTGATTGCCGTAGGCGACCGAGTCCTGTCCGTATCCGCGGCCGCCGCCCCCGCCGTCGCGTCCGTCGAGCATGGTGAGGTTGGAATTATATCCGCGCAGAACGATTTCGGTAGTATAACGGTCCTGTCCGCTCTGGTCCTGCCATTTGCGCGTCTCGAGCTGGCCCTCAAGATATACCTTGGACCCCTTTTTGAGATAACTCTGGGCGACCCGGACAAGAC
>CAZGNQ010000532.1:0-1856 GCA_964527285.1 uncultured Hyphomicrobiales bacterium
GAAAGCCGCCGCATCGACAATCAGCTGCGAGGCCGATCTGGACGGCAGGGCGCTCCGGGCACGACCAAATTCTACCTGTCGCTCGAAGACGACCTCATGCGGATCTTCGGCCAAGGGATGGAAAAGATGCTCAAGCGCTTTGGCATCCAGCCCGACGAGTCGATCGAGCATCCATGGTTCACTAAGGCCGTCGAAAACGCTCAGAAAAAGATCGAGCAACGCAATTTCGATGTGCGCAAAAACGTTCTCAAATATGACGACGTCATGAATGACCAGCGCAAAGCGATCTTCGAGCAGCGCATTGAATTTATGGACACGGACGATGTCGGTGAAATCGTCACCGATATGCGTGAAACCTTGATTGATGACATCGTTGGCACGCACATTCCTGAAAAGAGCTACGCTGAGCAGTGGGACACCGAAGGCCTCCGCGACGACGTTCAAGAAGTCTTCGGTCTCTCCTTACCAATCGATCAGTGGGCAGCGGAAGAAGGTGTTGCAGACACGGAAATCGCAGATCGCCTGCGTGCCGCGGTCGCGGAGCAATACGCCAAACGAAGCGATGAATTTGGCGAGGACACGGTCAAGCGCATCGAGAAAGCGATCCTCCTCCAGACGATCGACCGGAATTGGCGCGAGCACTTGCAGCAACTCGATCATCTGCGCTCGATCGTCGGCCTCCGCGGCGTTGGCCAACGCGATCCGCTCAACGAATTCAAAACTGAAGCCTTCGCGCTATTCCAAATGCTGCTCGACGGCCTGCGCCGCGACGTGACCCGCGCCCTCTTCCACGTCCAAGTGCGCCAACCCGAGGCGCCGAAGCTCGACGTCGAGGAAGCCAAACGTTTGATTGCGGAGCTTCAAAAACGCGGCCAACTCGATCCCGCACAGATGAAGCCTGTCCATATCGATGCAAGCACCGGTGAGAATGAAGCGGAACCCGAGCTAGGCGCAGCATCGCGGCGTTATGGACAAGCGACCGCCGTTGCAACCCAGCGCGCGGCCCGCGAGCACCAACAAATCGACGCCAACAATCCGAACACCTGGGGCCGTGTTTCGCGCAATGCTCCGTGCCCATGCGGTTCTGGCAAAAAGTTCAAACATTGCCACGGCAGCCACAACACCGATCAACAAGCGGCGGAATAGAAAGCGACAAATCAAGCGATGAGCGCTTATCAATCGGAATTCCTGCGCGCGCTCGACGAGCGGGGCTTTATCCATCAAATCACCGATCCCGCCGCGCTAGACGAGGCACTATCCAAACGAACGTGCACGGCGTATATTGGGTTCGATGCGACTGCGGATAGCCTTCATGTTGGTAGTCTCACCCAGATCATGATGTTGCACCACCTGCAACGTGCCGGACATAAGCCGATCGTCCTCATGGGTGGCGGCACAACCAAAGTAGGCGACCCTACGGGTAAGGACGAACAACGCCAGCTTCTCTCTGATGACGCGATCACGAGCAATATTGCCGGCATCAAAAAGGCTTTCGAGCCGTTTTTGACCTTTGGCGATGGCCCTACCGACGCCATGATGGTCAACAACAACGATTGGCTGTCGGAGCTTCATTATGTGGACTTTCTGCGCGATTACGGCGTCCACTTCACAATCAACCGGATGCTCACATTCGACAGCGTCAAACTAAGACTCGACCGTGAGCAGCCAATGACTATCCTCGAATTCAACTACATGCTGATGCAGGCCTACGACTTTTTGGAACTCAAGAAGCGCTATAACTGCTCCATCCAAATGGGCGGAAGCGATCAGTGGGGGAACATTGTCAACGGCGTTGAGTTAATCCGCCGCGTCACCGCTGTCGATGGGTCTGACAGCCACGCTTATGGCCTCACGAC
>CAZGNQ010000533.1:0-1850 GCA_964527285.1 uncultured Hyphomicrobiales bacterium
TTCGGCGCGGTGACGGCAACCGCCTTACGCTCAGCCGGTTTGCCGAAGATAAAGCCATCAGGCGCCGCGTAGTTGGCGAGCGCACGCTGGCCTGCGGGCGCCAACATCCAACGGACAAAGCGTTTGGCGCGCGCGTCGCCGTTTGCGTCTGGGTGCAGAGCGCAGGCCAGGGGGCTGCCTTCCACAGTCACCGTAAAGAGCACAGCGGCGGTCTTTGGCCTGTCGTCTGTGCCGCATACCATCCGGGTGACCGGCGGCAGCGCGCCGGCGGATGCGGCCGTGGCACTGACGATCTCAAGGCGTTGGCGTGTGCGGAAACGGAACCTGGGTGCCAGATGCTCCAGCACCCCGGAGCGTGCCAACGGGCCGCCTGCTGCTATCGTGATCCGCAGGGTCTGGGTGTCGGCCGCAAGCCCATGTCCGCTGGACACGAAGAGGCAAAGCGCCGTTGCCACAGCGCCGAGCACGCCCGTCGCCACAGTGGACGGACGCACCTTTCCTTGGGTGCCGGCGGCACGAGCAACGCGTCGCCATCGTCTGGGCGCGACAATCTGTCCGGATTTGCCATCGACGATCAGGGTGCGGTCCAGTGACAAGGCGTACGCCCTTCGGTCAATATGAGAGACACAGCCGCGCCGGACGCAAAGCCCCAAGGCTGAGCTTTGCCCACGACGTGGCGTCCTGAAGAGGCTGCCAGCCCTTGGCACGGACGGCAAGTGGAGAAAAAAGGTCGCATTCGCCAGTCGCATGGCCTAAACGGCCGTGCCCAGTGCCCAGTGCCAAGTGCCGAGTACCAAGCGCGCAACCTCTTGTGCGCCCACAGCGCGCAATGCCCTATGTGCCAACAAGAACCATTCGGGAGGGAAACCCTTGGACGACGACAGCTTCAACATGACCATGCGCAAGTTTCTGAAACGCGTCGGCGTCACATCGCAGCAGCAGATTGAGGAGGCTGTGCGCTCGGGCCTGGCCAACGGCACGCTGACCGGCGGTGCGGTTACGGCACGCGTGGTGCTGACCATCGATGGCCTTGCCGTTGAGCACGTGGTCGAAGGCGAGATCGCCCTCAAGGACGCACCGTCAGCCGAGACCGGCAATGAGGGTGCCGACGCATGACGACGCAACCCGATGAGGCCGCCGTGCGTGCGGCATTGTCCAAGGTGCGCGACCCCGCCAAGGGACGTGATCTCGTCACCTCGGGCATCGTGACCGACATCTTGATCCAGCCGGATGGTGGCGTGCAGTGCGTGCTGAGTGTGCCGCCCGAGCGCGGGCCGGCGTTCGCGTCTGTGGCACGCACGGCCGAGGGCGCCATGCTCAGCGTGCCAGGCGTCACCAAGGCAAATGCGATCATCACCGCCCATTCGGCTGCGGGCGAGGCGGTTACGCCTCCAGCGCCGCAAGACAGCCCGTTGAAGGGCAGCCCAATGGGGGGCAGCCCGATGGGTGCGCCTCCGCCCGGCCAGCCGCTCTCCCGCCCGCCGGGCCGAAAGTCAGGGCCGATCGACGGGGTCAAATCCATCGTTGCCATCGGCTCGGGCAAGGGCGGCGTCGGCAAATCAACCGTGACGGCCAACCTCGCAGTGGCGCTGGCGGCACAGGGGCGTCGCGTCGGCCTGTTGGATGCCGATGTCTACGGCCCGTCGCAGCCGATGATGCTGGGCATTTCCGGACGCCCCAGTTCGCCCGACGGCACCATGGTCATGCCGCTGCGCAACCACGGCGTCACCGTCATGTCGATTGGCCTGCTGCAGCCCGAAGACAAGGCCGTCGTCTGGCGCGGCCCCAAGCTGATGGGCGCGCTGCAGCATATGCTGCGCCAGGTGCTTTGGGGCCGGCTCGATGTCCTG
>CAZGNQ010000534.1:0-1849 GCA_964527285.1 uncultured Hyphomicrobiales bacterium
GCCCAGCGATGACACTGGTGCGGCCTTCCGCGCGCGCATGTTCTCGCCGGATGGCGGCATCCCGGAAGACCCGGCGACGGGCTCGGCCGTGGCCACGTTGGCGGGCGCGCTCATGGCCTATGACAAGCCGATCGACGGCCACCACGTGGTGAGCGTGACGCAGGGCGTTGAGATGGGCCGGCCAAGCGCGATCCGGCTGGAGCTGGAGGTGGAGCGCGAAGCCCTCAAGGCCGCCCGCATCGGCGGCCACGCGGTGGTGGTGATGCGCGGCGAGATGGAGGTGTGACGGCGGGGCGAGATGTCAGCGTGCGCCGCAGGCCAACGGTGCGGTGGCGGTGGAGCCCTGAATGCCGTATCACGTACACCGGTATCCAGCGCGACAGGTGAACCAACGCATGCACCGCTCCGCTCTCTTGCCGGTTTCGGCACTGATCGTTTGGTTGACAGTCACCATCGCGCCCGCATCGGCGGCTGGGCGCGTGGCCCTGGTCATTGGCAACAGCGCTTACGCCCATGCGTCCGAACTGAAAAACCCGCGCAACGACGCCGAGGACATGGCCGCCCTGTTTGAGCGGCTTGGCTTCACCGTGATCAAAGGGCTCGACCTTACGAAGGCGGAGATGGACCGCACGGTGGCGCGCTTTGCCGGGGCCCTCCAGTCTGCGAAATTTGGTGTGTTCTTTTTCGCCGGGCATGGTGTGCAGGTCGATGGGCAAAACTACCTCGTGCCCGTCGATGCGCGGCTGGACACGGCCTATGCGCTGAACTTCGAGGCGGTGCGTCTGCGGGCCATCCAGCAGATCATGGAGGTTTCCACCAAGGCGAATGCCATTTTCCTCGACGCCTGCCGCAACAATCCGTTCACCCGCAGCCTCGCCCGCGCGCTTGGCAATCGCTCCATCGTCAAGCGGGGCTTGGCCCAGCCCCGATTCGGTGCCGGCACGTTCATCAGCTTCGCCACCCAGCCGGATGATGTGGCCAGCGACGGGCAAGGCCAGCGCAATTCGCCCTACACCACCGCGCTGAAGCGCCATTTGCCAACGCCGGGCTTTGAATTGCCGTCCCTGCTCATTCGCGCGCGCCGCGACGTGATCGAGGCGACCGGCGGCGACCAGATCCCATGGGATCAGAGCGCGCTGACCGAGCCCATGTTCCTGGCAGGGCGGCGCAATGGGCTAACGCGGGAGCGTGCAGAGCCGCCGCAGCAGCCAGACAAAACGGCGCGCCCGCCGCTGAGTGAAGCAGCCACGGTGTGGGATCAGATCAAGGCGCTGACTGACGTTGCTGTCCTTACGGCGTTTGCCGAGCAGTACGCGGGCACGGTGCAGGCACTGCTGGCAGATCGGCGGGTGCGGGAATTGGGTGGTGAACGCGTGGCGGTGGGGACATTTCCTGAGCCCGCTCCTGAGCTCGCGGAACGGCCTGCCCCTGTCGAGGTCCCTCCGCCGTCGAAAGCACCATTTAAGGCCTGCGATGGCATTGGGGTCTCGCTCGCCTCAGGCGGCACAGTCTGCCGCAAGCCCGGTGCGGGCGAGAGCTTCCGCGATTGCGACACCTGCCCCGAGATGGTCGTGGTGCCGGCTGGCAGCTTCATGATGGGCTCGCCTGAGAGCGAGGAGGGCCGTGAAGACGATGAAGGCCCGCAACGGCGGGTGACGATCGGTCGTGCGTTTGCGGTCGGGAAGTTTGAGGTGACGTGGGACGAGTGGGAGGCCTGCGTGGCGAACGGAGGCTGCGACAACGGTCCTGTTGAGAACGCTGGCGGGGACAACGGCTGGGGTCGCGGTCGGCGGCCGGTGATCGAGGTGCGCTGGAACGACGCCCAAGCCTATGTACGCTGGTTGAGCGG
>CAZGNQ010000535.1:0-1849 GCA_964527285.1 uncultured Hyphomicrobiales bacterium
GGCAGCGCCCGTCCAATGCGGGGCGCGGGGCGCTTAGGACCCGGCGCCGTAGACCATCTCAGCAGGGATCGAGGCGCCGTTTTCGTTGAACCACTCGGCCGCGCCGGGATGCCACATCAGGACTTGGTTCTTGTCCCAGTTCTCCGGCACCGTGGAGCGCGCGGCACGGTGGATGTTCACCATGCGCTCATTGTCCGACATCACGACATCAACCGCCGCTTTCACAAAGCTCGTCGGCAGATCGCAATTGGCGATGGCGAAGTTCCACATCGACACGGCGCGCGCCGGCGCTTCAAGCGTGGTGTAGGTGTCGGCCGAGATCTCGAACGCGGCGACGGGGAAGTCGGCAAGGACCTTGGCCTGCTCCTCTTCGGTGAACTGGATGATGTTCACGTCCGTCAGCACATCGAGCTGGCTCACCGCCGGCACTGGCACCCCTGCGGCGAAGGCAATCACGTCGATCAGGCCGTCCTGCAGCTGGCTGCCGAGGTCGGTCCAGCCGCCATTGCGGCGCTCAAAGTCAACACCGAGATCGTCGAGGATCTCCGGGAAGTAGGTGTCGGAGGTTGACCCGGCCGGGCCGAAGCCCACCCGCGCGCCGTCGGGGATCTCGGAGATCTGTGTGATCCCCGAAGAGGAGAGCGCCGTGATCGAGAAGGGCGTCTGGTACATCGGGAACATCGCGCAGGCTTTGTCCATAACCAGGCCAGGCGCCAGGGGGTTTTCGCCGCGCATGCTGGAATCGGCGGGGCCCATCGTCGTCATCGCGAATGCGTTGGAGCCGGTATGCACGTTGGCCAGGTTCTGCCAGGGCCCGCCCGACACTTCGCCGCCACCCGACACGCCCAATTCGTCGGCCACGAGGTTCGCCCAGCCGGAGCCGTAGGCGAAGAACGTGCCCCCCTGGCTCGCCGTGCCGACGGTAAAGCTTTCGGGCCAATCCGAACGGTCGACATCGGATTGTGCGTGGGCCGCAAGCGCGCCGAACGAAACCGTTGCGGCGAGGGCCGCAATGCGGGTGAAAGTCATCTTAGTCCTCCTGTCGCGTCCGGCCCACGCTCCCCACGAGGTGCCCGAACGATTATATTGACGCCTGGCGCTGACGCGAACCGGCCATCTCGGTATGGAACGTCCGGCTCACAATTCAAAGTGCTAATGTATTTATATGCTTTGACTTGCCAGAAAAGGCTTTCGCGCTAACGCCCTCGCGATTCGGCCGAGAGCTCTCTGCGCGGCGCGGCTGGAGGCAGTGCGGCGTGACCGTGATCCAATGCTGGCGCCCCAAGCGGAACGTGGCACTCCAAGAACCCGGCTGCAAGGTCCAAGCCACAGGGTATGCCCCGGTGACGCTGCCTGATCTTGCGCCTGATCTTGCGCCTGATCTGGAGCCTGATCCGGCGCCTGATCCGGGTATGCGAGGTGGCTCGCATTTGCGTTCGGAGGAGCCGGACGTCCTCCGGCGCCATTCTTGGACATCGTACGACATTTTCGGAGAAGCCTCACGCATGTTTCTCGGGTCTCTCCAACTTGTCTCCGCGCGGACGTGCCGCCGGATCGCACGAAAACGCAAGCAATCCATCGCGAGGAATGCGCGTTTTCACGCGTTTTATTCCGAAACCGCGTCGAAACGAACGAATAGGCTTTGACTCGCAGCGCTGGGGATGGTTCGGAGAGTATAACCAGGGAGGGCCAGATGACGGAAATCCAGCAGGAAGCAGCGATCAGCGATCTTCTGGTGATCGGCGGCGGCATCATGGGGTGTGCCAACGCGCGAGACGCGACCGGACGGGGCCTGAGCGTCGCGCAGGAAGAGATGACCGACCTTGCCTCCGCCACCTCATCGGCCTCC
>CAZGNQ010000536.1:0-1843 GCA_964527285.1 uncultured Hyphomicrobiales bacterium
ACGGACACTGCAAGCTTGCTTTACTGATCTGCATTCGGATGTAACGCTATGCAGACGACAGCTTGAGTATGGTCGCATAGCGGTCGCTTACAGCGAGGAACCGCTTTGCAATTTCGAGAAGAAGACATCGTAGCGTTGTTTCTGGCGTGCTAAAGGTACCAACGCGTAAAGGGAGATCCCGGCACTCAAAAAACCATGACCGACCAAGTTTTTTTGGAAACCGTTCGAGACTTTCACCTTCAACAGGGCAACGATGAACTGGCCGCCGCAGTGCCAGAGGACACATCGACCTACAACCGGCATAAGAACGGTACAAAGCCGAAGGGAAAGCCTGAAACGAAGCGAGCTTATCTCAAGGCGCTCGCAGACTTTCTTCAAGAACACGGCTACTGGCCCTTCGATCAATCCATGGAGCAGGCCGCCGAAGCTCTCTGCGCGTTCTTCGGTGTCGCCGTCGGCAGTCGGTCCTCAAAAATTCTGCCAGAACTGATTGGCCAATATCGCTGTTTTCAAAGGTCGTCCTGGCACCACGATCACGTGCAAATCAGCACGTTTTCGTTCACCGCCAGTCCTAAGGACTCAAGGCCGCACTTGCTGGTTACAGAGCAACAAGCCACCGGCCCTAAGGTGGCCGACGAACTGGGGCTGGTTGAGACCGTCGAGAACTTTGCTGGCGTCGCATTTCCACGCGAAAACATGCTCTACATGACGCTGCGGGAAGAACGACAGCAGCGCCCGAAGTTCTGCCTGATCTATCAAATCTTGCCGGACAGCGAAGAACGCCCGGCCATGTATCTGCAGGGTATTACGCTCAAGGGCAGCAAAGGACCCAATAATCGGCTACACCTGTCGCGGATGATCATGGAGCGCCTAACACCGCCGGTTCAAGACAGCGAAGAGGAAGTCGAGCAAATCCAATCCGATGACGACTTGGGCGATCATCGTCCGCACTTGATGTCAGCTAAGGATTTTCGATCGGAACATCCGCGCTACTTCAAGCGCTTATTTGAGGTGCCGCTGACTGATTACTAGCACTCACCACCCCGCCAAGAACCGGCAGCCTTGAAACAGTCCGTCCCCTTGGGCCGGCAGCCAATGAGCGCGGAACCACCAGTCGATATACTGGCAGCGGCCGCCACCGTAGTAGAACAGAAACATCGGGCGGCCGAAGACGGTGATGAGAGCGAGGATGAGCGCCCAGGCGAGCATCCATTTGCGTGGGCGTAGTGCCCATGCAACACGGCCGACGCTTGAGTGCCAAGGCGACGGCTGCGGTACGTGTGATGTGACGCTGCCGATGCAGAGGCCGAGCCCGAGGAACGCCAGCGTCACGCCGACCGCAATGGTCATGGGCTCACCCTTGGCAATTTCAAGCAGCCACCACGCGATGAGCCACCAGAGCACAGCCTGGAACATCATCATGTTCGAGGATGGTCCGTTTTGCATCAGTGCGGTTCCGCACGGTAGAGACGATGTTCGCGCGTTTCGTCACCGCGTGTGACGAACAGGTTCTCTTCGCTCAAGTGCCGCACAATCGTGCGGGCATCGTCTTCGTGGTGGACGGTGCAAACGGCATGCACATCGACGCCGGCCTCGCACCAGATCTCCCAGGCATCCCGAAACTCATAACCAACAGGATGCTGGACGCGGCGTTCATCGCGCTCTTCGAGCTTGCCGCGCGGATCAGGGCGGGCAGAGAAGCGAAGTTCATCGTCGCCACGATGGATCGCGCCAATGTGGATACCGATCAAATTATTCCGAAGCAGTTTTTGAAACGCATCGAGCGGACTGGCTTCGGACAATTTCTATTCTTTGATTGGCGATTTCTATCCGATGGAAGTCC
>CAZGNQ010000537.1:0-1834 GCA_964527285.1 uncultured Hyphomicrobiales bacterium
CCAACTCATTGGCGATCTGAAAGTCCTTTTGCGCCAGTTCGGTGCGACCCAGCTTTTCGTACACTTCGCCCCGAGCCAGAAAGGCATTCGGATACATTGGATTGGCGCGGATCGCGGCGGTGTACGACGTCGCGGCCTTTTGCCAGTTCCCCTGTCTGGCTTCGATTCGCCCTCTCAAGAAATGAGCACGGGCATCCTCCGGTTCCAACGCAATCGCGCGATCCAGGTCGGCCAGCGCCTGTTTGTCGTTCCCGAGGTGATAAAGGACCAGCCCTCGCTGGGAGTAGGGGTCAGGATCGTCCTGTCGGATTCGGATCGCTTCGGAGAATAGCTTGGCGGCCTCGTCGTAACGCCTTTGTTGCAGGCGGATCATCCCCAATTGGAAATAGCCGTCAACCGACTGCGGCGCGTATTGGATCACCTTCTCAAAGTCGCCGGCCGCCGCGTCGAGGGCCCCGTTCTCGCGATAGACGATCCCGCGGAACAACAAGCTGTCGACGTAGTCCGGCTTGATCGCAAGCGAACGGTTCAGATAGGTGAGCGTCTCTCGATTATTGCCCTGCTGAAACATCGCTTGGGCGTTCTTCAGCTCGACGGTCGCCTCTTGGAGACGGCTTTGGCAACCTCCGGCGAGCGCGACCAGGCACGGGAAGCAAAGGATTGAGATCGAACGATGCCTCATGCGGCTCCCTGCGTTCGGTTCGGACCGATAGATTGATCCTCCGATCCGGGGATGACGGATCGCATTGCGGAATTGTTCAGGGTATACCCTACCGTTCGGTACCTTCCGCTTCCTCGTAGAGTAGACAGCGGGCGCGGTGGTCGGGACGATATTCCGTCAAATCCGGATCAATTTTGCGACAGTGCGCCATCACTTTCGGACTACGGTTTGCAAAGTCACATCCGAGTCGCTCGGCGGTCGGACTTGGAAGCTCCCCGCGTAACAGGATCCGTTGCCGTTGGGATTCCACGACGGGGTCGGGAATCGGAATCGCCGAGAGCAACGCCTGGGTGTACGGGTGCATGGCGCCGTCTGTAATCGCTTCACAACTCCCATATTCCACAATCTTGCCCAGGTACATCACGGCGATTTCGTCGCTGATGTGCTGCACCATCGCTAAGTCATGAGCAATAAACAAATAGGTGAGGCCCAGCCGCTCTCTAAGGTCGATAAACAGGTTGACCACCTGCGCTTGAATCGACACATCCAGCGCGGCGATTGGCTCGTCACAGACGATAAATAGCGGGTCAACGGCCAGCGCCCGTGCTATCCCAATCCGCTGCCGCTGCCCGCCAGAAAACTGACTGGGGTAACGGTTCGATGCAGCAGGGTCTAACCCCACTGCCTCCATCAAATCGTAAACGCGTTCTTCTCGCTCCGCCGCAGTGTTGAACAAACGGTGAACAAGGAGCGGTTCCATAATCAGTTCTTTGGCGGTCATCCGCTCGTTGAGTGACGAGAACGGGTCTTGATACACCATCTGGAACTTGCGCCGTTCCCGACGCAGCGCGTCCCCTTTCAGTTGGGTCATATCACGCCCCTCGAACAGCACTTCACCGCTCGTCGGGCGAATCAATTGCAGGATGGCCTGGCCGGTGGTGGATTTACCGCAGCCGGATTCGCCTACCAGCCCCAGGGTCGTCCCGCGATGAATGTCCAGGGATATGCCATCAACCGCCCGCACAGCGCCGACCTGCCGCTTGACGAACAGCCCGCTCTTAATCGGAAAGTGAACTTTCAGGTCTGTCACGCGAACCAGAGGCTGTTCTGCTGTTTCCGCAGTCATGTGTTCGTCCCATCTTTTTGTGTCTCTTTGGAAGTAACCGCCTCGCG
>CAZGNQ010000538.1:0-1830 GCA_964527285.1 uncultured Hyphomicrobiales bacterium
TCACCGCCACCGCACCATGAGATCTATTCGATCGAGGACCTGTCGCAGCTCATTTACGATCTGAAAAACGTCAACCCGGCGGCCGATGTCAGCGTCAAGCTGGTGTCTGAAGTGGGCGTGGGCACGGTCGCGGCGGGCGTGGCCAAGGCCAAGGCCGACCACGTGACGATCTCGGGCTTTGAGGGCGGAACAGGCGCATCGCCGCTGACGTCGATCAAGCACGCCGGCAGCCCGTGGGAGTTGGGTCTTGCCGAAACGCAACAGACACTGGTCATCAACGGCTTGCGTTCGCGCATCCGCGTGCAGGTCGACGGCGGGCTGCGCACCGGTCGCGATGTGATCGTCGGCGCGCTTCTGGGGGCCGATGAGTTCGGTTTTGCCACCGCACCACTGATCGCATCGGGCTGCATTATGATGCGCAAGTGCCACCTGAACACCTGCCCGGTCGGCATCGCCACGCAGGATCCGCGCCTGCGCGCCAAGTTCAAGGGCACGCCGGAGCATGTGGTGAACTACTTCTTCTTTGTCGCGGAAGAGGTTCGCGCGCTGATGGCCGAGATGGGCTATCGCACGCTTGATGAAATGATCGGGCGCACGCAGAGCCTGGATAAGAACGAGGCCATTGCCCACTGGAAGGCGCAAGGGCTGGACTTCAAGCGCCTCTTCCACAAGCCGGAGGTTGCCAGCGAGCGTGAGCTCTTTGCCAACGAAGTTCAGGACCATGGGCTCGATGATGTTCTGGACCGCAAACTGATCGCGGAGGCAGCGCCGGCGCTGGAGAACCGGACGCCGGTGTCCATCACCACCGAGGTCCGCAACATCAACCGCTCGGTTGGCGCGATGCTCTCCGGCGAAGTGGCCAAACGGTTCGGCTACGAGGGCCTGCCGGACGATACGATCCACGTGCATCTGAAAGGAACCGCAGGCCAGGCCTTTGGCGCCTGGGCAGCGGCTGGCGTCACGCTCGACCTGGAGGGCGAAGGCAACGACTATGTTGGCAAAGGATTGTCCGGAGGCCGGCTGATCGTGCGCCCGGATGGCAATGCGGGCATCGTTGCGGAGAAAAGCATCATCGTTGGCAACACCGTGCTTTACGGCGCAATTGCCGGCGAATGTTACTTCTCCGGTTTTGCCGGCGAGCGGTTCGGCGTGCGCAATTCGGGCGCCGTGGCCGTGGTTGAAGGCACAGGCGATCACGGTTGCGAATATATGACGGGCGGCTGTGTGGTCGTGCTCGGCCCAACGGGGCGGAACTTCGCCGCCGGCATGTCGGGCGGCATCGCCTATGTTCTGGACGAGGCGGGCAATTTCGCTGAGCGGTGCAACATGGCGATGGTTGATCTGGAGCCAGTGCCGCAAGAAAGCGAATGCGTCGAGCGCGCCGGTCAGTTTGCGGGCGAACTGGAAAGCCACGGCCTTGTGGACGTGATGCGTGACATGAGCGGTGATGATGAAACGCGCCTGCTTGCCCTCATCAGAAACCACGCACGCTATACGAATTCAGCGCGGGCCAAGGCGATCCTGGATAACTGGGACACCTACCGGGCGAAATTCGTGAAGGTCATGCCGGTGGAATACCGCCGTGCCTTGCAGGAAATGGCAACGGCGCAGGCAGCCGACACAACCGGTCTCAGTGTGCTGGAAATCGGCGTCAACCATATGCGCAAGCCGGCAGCGGAATAGCGGCGACAACAGCCGGTGTAACACGGCCGGCGGCGCCCTCATCGTGATCTGACGTTTGGTCCCCATCCGCTGCCAATCTCGAAACCAAACGACAGATGCAAAAGCGACACGAGAAACAATAAGTTGCTCGTGTTCCGGATGGTTCTG
>CAZGNQ010000539.1:0-1824 GCA_964527285.1 uncultured Hyphomicrobiales bacterium
GGCGCACAGAAGAATTTTGCGGACTTCGCGAGGCACATCGGGAAGCGATGGGGCTCCGACGGAGCGGCTTTCGATGAGCTCTGGTTCAAGCGTATGATCGCAAAAGCCATCGTTTTCCGAGCAACTGAGAAGCTGGTCTCGGGCGCGGAATGGTACGAAGGTGGATACCGCGCCAACATTGTGACCTACGCGATTGCCAAGCTCGTTCGTGATGCAGAGGAGCGGGATATGGTGGTCGATCTGGATGCCGTTTGGAGATTCCAAGATGTTTCCCCCGATTTGAAATCGGCGCTGGTGGTGGCTGCTGCCGAAGCTCAGGACATCATCACGCATCCCCCTGAAGGCGTCCGAAACTTTAGCGAATGGGCCAAGAAACAGACGTGTTGGAAGTGGCTTGCAGAACGAAAATTGAACTATCCGGAAGAACTTGACCGGGTTCTCATCTCCCCCGAGCTTGCCAATGAACGGGCACGAGAAGCACGTTCGGACAAGGCCGTTGAGACCAGTGTCGAAGCTGAACTCGAAGTGCACAGGCTCGGCGCCACGTTCTGGGCGGACGCGAGAAATTGGGCACGGGAACGTGGCCTCCTTTCGCCGCGAGAAAACGGCGTGCTGGAAACCTGCGCGGCAATTCCGAACAAGATGCCATCCCAAAAACAGTGCACGATTGCTATGAGCGCACTTTTCAAGCTGCAGGCTGAGGGCTTCTCGTCACGAGCTTTCGAAGGTGTGGACTGAAGAACATTCAAGCACATATTCTAATTTCGGTGCCTGCTAGGCCGCTCTCTTCTAGATCGAACCTAGTTTATCGAACCGCCAAAGCTTCTGTAGACAAGCCGAGCGATTTGCTGCGCAAGAAACGGAGGCACTGCATTTCCAACCTGGACATACTGTTGTGTCCTGTTGCCGAGAAACAAATAGTCGTCGGGAAATGTCTGGAGTCGCGCTGCCTCGCGCACGGTCAGGCTGCGGCACTGCATCGGATCCGGATGGATGAAGTAATGCCCGTCCTTCGAAATGTGGCTGGTGACAGTTGTTGATGGCTCCTCATCGAGCTGGACTCTGAAACGGTCACTGAAGACGCCAGTGTGCCAATTGCGGTGGTCGGGGCTGAGAGCGTGCGGGAAATCGGCGGCCTTGGGGCTGGAGCCCCGCGCCTTCCCGAACACTGCAGCGAAAAGGTAACGGGCGAGGTCGGACGCCATGTGTCCCCGCGTCTCGTGCTGGGCGATCGCTTGTAATTCTGGACGCTCGAGCCAGCGCAGAAGCTCGTCGTTCGCGGTGCCATAGCGTTCCGGCAGGCTCGACACCATCCTACGGCTCGGGCTTTCCCGCTGAATGCGTTCGGCGACATGCCCGAACGCGTAAGACAGACAGCAGTTGCACTTGGCCTTGTAGATGCCTTCCAGCAATTTCGCCGCCTCGATGACCTCTTGCCGCCATGCAGACGCGTCGTCTCGGCCGCGGCTGAGGCCACTGCGGAGGGCTGGCATCCTCCCGATGGCGTCGCTCACGGTCCGGCCAGTCCTCGAAACCGTGATCTGCGCCCGCGAAGCCTTGCCCATCAGATCAGACCGTATCCCTACAATGATCACCCTGTGTCGTCGCTGCGGAACGCCGAAGTCCTCTGCGCGGACGATGAAGTCAGACGGGCTAGCGGCCTCCTGGAGGCTGGCCTTTCCGTTCTCGACCCGAATGGCCCTCAGTTCGTACTTGTGGCCGTGTCCGGTACCCAGCGAGGAAAGGTCCTCCATCAGCAACTCGAAGACCTGACGGCTCTCGATCGTGGAGGAGAGCAAGCCCTTGACGTTCTCCATCACGAAC
>CAZGNQ010000540.1:0-1822 GCA_964527285.1 uncultured Hyphomicrobiales bacterium
GTCATTGCCAAGGCGCGTGACGGGAACACCCGGCCTGTTGCGAATGTTCAGCCCCTCACCAGGCATTGCAAAATCACACGGGGCAATCCTGACACGCCCGGGATCGCAATCAACAACCGCGGTGGCATCGGCAATGTCAGCCGTCAATGTCAGCCCGATCCAGCAACCGGAAAAACGCGAGAGCGCGATCGCTCTGGTGATGAAATCCATGAGGTCCTGAACATCGCTTGGTGCGACGACCGGCATGCCACTGGCGAGAAACGCGAAATCCGATTGATGCGGGATGGTGGAGGATTTGCAGGCGTGATCGTCTCCGGCCAGCGCAACCACACCCCCGTGGGCGGCGGCGCCTGCATAATTGGCATGCTTGAACGCATCGCCGGATCGGTCGACGCCCGGCCCCTTTCCGTACCACAGTCCAAAAACGCCGTTGAATTTCGGCTTACCGAGAAATCCGACCTGTTGAGTGCCGAGCAGTGATGTGACGGCCAGGTCTTCATTGATGCCTGGACGCACCAGGATATCGCGTGGGTTCAGGTGCTTTTCGGCGCGCCGCAGCGCCATATCCAGTCCACCGAGCGGCGACCCGCGATAACCGCTCACGAAACCTGCTGTTTTCAGCCCCGCTTCGCGATCCCGCTCCCACTGATTAATCAGGGCCCGCGCAACCGCCTGGGCGCCGGTGATGATGGTATCGCCGGACATTGCGGTGAAACGATCGTCCAGTGAAATGGGCTTTGTCATTTTTGTGGACCTCCACACGGGGTGAACGCCGCCCTCGCCGACCTACTCGAAATCGGACAGCGCCCACCGTTGCATGACGGCAAGTTGAGCGCACCTTCCTTGCGAAACATTTTTCTCCGCAGCAGCGCCAGACTGTCTGAAGCTCGAGTTTCAGCAGAGCCCTCGCGTTTGTCAAACCGTGGGGAAGAGCAACCCCAATCGAACATCGATCACCCGGTGATCACTGATTTTGGGAAACACGCGTTTGTGACTGCGGGCGCCCGGTCGGCAACACTATGGAATAAAATGGCAAGCACTGTGCAGGATCGCAAAAGCTTGCGGAGCAAAATTCAACCGTGCCTTACCGAACCGTGAGACCTGCCTTGTTTGATGCCATAGTGTCGCAGGCGGTGATCCCGGTCCGGTGCACGAGGCCTAGCTCACCGCGGCTCATGACATACGCGTGCGTGGCGCGCCCGCTCGGCACGTGCGGCTGGCTTACCCCGCCCGCCCCACTTTCCAGGAGAAACACGATGGGACAGTCATCCGCCTACGCCGCGCTCATGCTCGCCGCAGGCATCGGCATTCCCATCATGGCGGCGCTCAACGCCCGGCTCGGCGCCGCCAGCACCCCAATGTTTGCAGTGCTGATCCTGGTGAGCGTTGCGACGCTGAGCACGCTCGCGATTGTCACAGCGCGTGGTGCCTGGCCGGCGGCATGGCCCGCGGCACCTGCCTACACGCTGCTGGCCGGGCTGCTGTTCGTCTTCTACATCGCCTCGATCACCTGGGTGATCCCGCGTTTTGGCGTCGCCAAAGCGGTGTTTTTCGTCCTGCTCGGTCAACTGGTGACGGCCGCGGCGATCGACCACTTCGGCGCCTTCGGCGTGGCCTCAGAGCCGCTGGACGCGCGCAGGGCGTTGGGCCTGGTCCTGATGGCGACAGGCATTTTCCTGGCGCTCAGGTGAACATCATGGCGGATCCGTCGTCGATTGGGGCTTGCTCCAACGCACGGAAACCACTAGGTACGCTGCTTCCGGAAGGATTGGTGACGCGGGGTGGAGCAGCCCGGTAGCTCGTCAGGCTCATAACCTGAAGG
>CAZGNQ010000541.1:0-1822 GCA_964527285.1 uncultured Hyphomicrobiales bacterium
TCAAGTGGTTTGTGGTTTTTCTTGCCATGGAGTTTGGTTTTTGAGGATGGCGTTGAGCATGAGTAGCATTTTTCTCATGCAGGCGGTGAGGGCGACCATTTTCTTTTTTCCGCCCTCGGTCAGCCGGCGGTAGTGTCCGCGGATGACTTGGTTGAATCGCGTGGCGACCAGCGTGGCCATGTAGAGCGATCGGCGGACGGCGGGGCGGCCGCCGCCGATGGTTCGCTTGCCGCGCATCTGGCCGCTGTCGCGATTGATCGGGGCGAGTCCCGCCAGGCGACCGGCCTGCTGGCGGTTGAGGCGCCCGAGTTCCGGCATCTCCACGAGCAGCGCGTGGGCGGTCGTCTTGCCGACGCCGGGGACCGACGTGAGCAGCTTCACCTTGGCGTCGAACTCGGGATCGGCGGTCATCAAGGCATCGATTTCACGATCAACTTCTTGAAGTTGTTGTTCATAAAGATTGATGGCTTGTTGAATCATTTCTCGCGTTCTCCGATCCCAGCACGTGCCGAGACGATTCTTTTCTCGCGCCAGCATGTCGCGAATCTGATTGCGTCGCGACTGCAAGGCCTTGAGTTCAGCCTGTTTTTCCGGGGTTTTCTCGCACAAGGCAGGCTCCATGAACGCTGCGAAGCGGGCGATCACCTGGGCATCGATGCGATCAGTCTTGGCGAGTTGGCCCAGCGCTCGGGCGAAATCGCGAACCTGCCGCGGGTTGACCTTGGCCACCGGCAACTGGGCGGCGTGCAGGAGTTCGACCAGCGGCTGCTCATAGCCTCCGGTCGCTTCCAGGCAGACAACCTTGACCGGCAGCGAGCTTAGCCAATCGATCAGTTTCGGCAGTTGGGCGTTATCGAAGTGCTTCACCTCCCGCGCGCCGTCGATGGTGACATCGCAGAAGTTCTTGGAAACATCGATACCAATCACGACCGAGTTTTGTAAGTTGTTCATCAAAGTTCCCTTCCTTGCGGATGCGAGCTTGCGATGGCAGCTCTGGCGACTGTTCGGGCTAATGACGAAAACCGGCCGGCGATCGGGCTACGACAACGGCCTCGAGGACCCAGGTTGGGACGAACTGCCGACCGGTCAGCGTCATTTCCCGCTTCGTTCGCTGCGCTCACTACGCGGGAAATGGCGATACTTCTCACAACAGCATAATGCTTTTCGTTAATATACAAGGTTGGGTGATTCTAGCGGCGAGCCAACGGCTCGGCGCTAGGTTCACCCAACAGGAGGCGGCGAGAGCCATCGTCGCACCAGCCAAACTACGATGGTGGGTGAACCTGCCGTCAAGCTAGTCGCCTGCCGCCAGAACCACCCACCCTGTTATGGATTGCAACAGCCCTAGGACCTGATGGATGGGCCCGCAGATCGCCATTCTCGACTGCAAAAACACTTCGATCTGCGGGAATATCCATCCGGTTTACTGGACTGTAAGTTTTGGATGAGTTTCGGAGAAACTCATCTACGGGGTCGGGTACGGTCCGACCGTTTCCCGTTGTTTGCCGCTTACACGGACGTGGCGGGCTGTCTGCGACCCCAGAATTTTCCATCATGCGCAAACTGGATGGGGTCGGGACAAAAGTCCTGCCCGCGTGGTTGCGGTTTGTGCGGTTGTTCGAGGACTTTTGGCCCGACCCCGACTTTGCAACTCTCCTTGGGGTGAATCGAGGTCGATTCCCAAGCTCAGTAGGATTGGTGGTTCTGGCGGCGAGCGGTACGCTCGGCTGCTGCCGGGGGCTTCTGCTTCGCAGAGCGCCCCCGCCACCCTCCGCGTCGCTTGCCGCGCGGTTATTAAAGTGGCCTCGATGCAGTTCGCTCG
>CAZGNQ010000542.1:0-1805 GCA_964527285.1 uncultured Hyphomicrobiales bacterium
GAACCAGAAGTTCGTCGCAGTTCGCGGCAGACGTTGAACGAACTTCTGGTTCAGGACACTAGAAGCTTCTGATTCTAGTGTGGTTTTAAGTTTCAGAAGTTCTCCCGGGAGTGTGCGGCTTGTGTCAGCGAACTTCTGAAACACCACACTAGGCTGAGTCGACATTCAGCCTAGCCGCGATGCCGAAATGCGCGCCATCGCGGGCCTTTTGCCTTGACCAACGGCGTGTTCTGCCCCTATGTGCCGGCTTTCGCAAACGGCGCTATCCGAGGTTCGACCGCTCCTGGCAGCGGCACAAAAGTGCGTTGGCACGTCTCCTGATTTGAGGAGACCACCACAGACGCCACCACAGGGTGCGTGAAGGCCGCAGACCGCGGCTTATGGAGAGAGCATGTACGCCGTCATCAAGACCGGCGGGAAGCAATACAAGGTTTCCCCCGACGATACCCTGACGATCGAGAAGCTGGACGAGGAAGTCGGCGCCACGGTCACGTTCAACGACGTGCTGATGGTTGGCAACGCAGACGCGGCACCAACGGTCGGCGCACCGTTGATCGATGGCGCGTCGGTGACGGCAGAGGTCGTTGAGCAGGGCCGGGCCCGCAAGATCATTGTTTTCAAGAAGAAGCGGCGCCAGAACTATCGCCGCAAGAAGGGCCATCGCCAGCATCAGACAACGGTGCGGATCACTGAGATCAGCGCGGGCGCCTGACACAACAGGGTAACTGGCATAGTTTTCTGGCTGGCGATGCGCATGGCGTGCGTCGCCAAAAGGTTGAACATCCAGCGCGGTTGCGGCGAGGCGGCCAGCCCGAGAGGGCGGTGCACGCCATGCGACGAGCGGCGCCAATGGAGGCAGACATGGCACATAAAAAAGCGGGCGGCTCATCGCGCAACGGGCGCGATTCAGAAGGCCGGCGCCTGGGCGTGAAAAAGTTTGGCGGTGAGGCTGTCATTCCCGGCAATATCATCGTGCGCCAGCGCGGCACGAAATGGCATCCAGGCACGGGCGTGGGCATGGGCAAGGACCACACGATCTTCGCCATCGACGAGGGCCGCGTGCAGTTCCGCAATGGCGCCAACGGCCGGACTTTTATTTCGGTGGTGGCCGGCGAGTAGGCCGACCCGCACGCCGGCGGTGCTGCGGACCCCTCCCTTCGCCGGCGCTTCACCCGGTCGGGGGTCACGGCCCGGCACCGCCGATGGAAACAAACGGCGCCGGGTTGGTTTCTCCTTCAGGTTATGAGGGAGGCACCCATCGATGATGTTGAAAATCGCATTGCACCAATCCGGGCCGAACTGCTGACGACGTGGCGGCGCCGATTGTTTGGTGCGTGGCTAGCGCTCACGGCGGTTATCCTAGCCGTCGCCATGCTGGCCTGCCCAATCATCACGTTGGGCGGCATTGACAGCACGTGGTGCGCTGCAGCTTGTGGCCTGCGGTGTTGCGCAAGCTCGTCAAGGGCAGTCTTGCCTGGCTTGCTCTCGTGGCCACGTCCGAGCCGCGCAAATCACGGCGAACGCCGCAGAGTAAGGTTGCGTTGAGCCGTAAAGAGATTCGGCAAATCGCTGGCGCGACGGCAGCCAACCGAGTTGCGGGGAGGAGCGGGGGCGTGTGCTTTGGCCTCCTTGGCTCCGGCGACCGTCCCGCAGGCTAACGCCATGCTGCTCCTAACCCACGCGTCATCCCGGCAGTTGCACGGCTTGCAGTGAACACCGAGGCGGTTCTGGCGCGGTCTTGATGGATCCCGTTCACCTGCGGCGTGACTAAGACCTTTGACGACAACGCCATCAGAGAATGAAAA
>CAZGNQ010000543.1:0-1795 GCA_964527285.1 uncultured Hyphomicrobiales bacterium
GTCATGAAGCCGACATGACGCGTCGAGCCCTTGGGATTGTAGGGATCAAGGACGGCGACGGTGCGGCTTTCATCGCCCATCTCGTTCTCAATGGCGAAGCGGATACGTTCCGCCGCCTGGGCCGCAATCGATTTGATCCCGAGCATCCAAGGGCCTGTGTCGCCCTTGCAAACGAGATAGCCTTCATCGATCCAGCGGCGGACAATCCGCTGGATTTGATAGAACAGATGGAGCTTGGGTTCGCCGTCGCCATCTCGGAAGTATGAGTACAGAAGATATTTGGCAAGCTCGAACGAGACTGTGCTGGGGCGTAGGTCTTTCATCTCCGCAGCGGACATTGTCACGCCTTCGCCAACGATACCTTCGAGTTGCGTTTGGCCTGGACCGACCCTGCCGGGCTTCAGGACGAGACGATGCTCATCCGTAAAAAGCGCCCGCAATTTTTCATCTGGCAGTTCGACGCGATAACCGACAACACGCGGAAAGATGATTTCGAGCGCCCCACGGTTTCGCTGGGCGGCGACGCGCGTCATTTTTTTCGGCGGCTTGACCGGCGCGACGGTGGGTTTGGCTGTGAAGTCAAAGGGAATGCCCATGATGTCGGCGTATTCGACGCCGAACATCCACTCAGATGGCGGCACGGTATCGTCGATAGGATCGTATGAGTAACGCCGAAGCGCTCGGCCCACGACCTGCTCGCAGAGAAGTTGCGTTCCGAAAGCGCGCACTCCGAGAATATGCGTGACGGTATTGGTGTCCCACCCTTCCGTCAGCATAGAGACGGAAACGACACATCGAACCTGCTCTCCGAGACGTCCCTTCTTGCCGACCGTGTTCATCACCTCTCGAAGAAGTTCGGAGTCGGAGAGGTCACCAACTTCGCCAGCGCCGGATCGTTGAGCAATCTCGCGCTTGTATTGTTCAATTTCGAGTGCGGCGGCACGGCGAAAATCGTCGTCAAGTGCCTCGCCGGATTCGAGCTGCTTGCTGTCGATCAGAAGAGTGTTTGGACGCGCAAGCCGGTTGCCATGCTCATCAAAATTACTGAACAGGCGAAGATGGCCGTGATGAACTGTGCGTAGCTCTTCCGAGCCCTCTTCAACGGGCCGCTGCCAGCCTGAAATCCATTCATAGACCAGCTTTGAGGTCGAGGTATTGTTGCAGACAACGATGAAGACGGGCGGCGTTTCGATGCCTGCGCGACGCCATTTCTCGTGCGTCTCCTCATAGTGGTTATAGAGCGCGACCAGAGCGGTCTGAAGTTTTGGTGCAAGCTCTTGCGGATCGAGATCGCCCTGACCTTTGCCACGCCCCTTCTTGGGCATGTCATCGCGAATATGCTCCCAGAGATTTCGGAAGACCGGCGTTTCTTCATCGGAGATGTAATTGTCGGCGACGGGCACGCGCGGCAGTTTGACGATCCCGCATTCAATCGCGTCCATCAGCGAGAAATCGCTTACCGTCCACGGGAAGAGCGTTCCTTCCGCATAACCTGACCCCCGAAGGAAGAAGGGCGTTGCCGAAAGGTCATACACCGCGCGCACGCCAAGTTTGCGCTTGAAAGCTTCAATGCCGCTGATCCAAAGCCGTGCAGCCTCATTTTCTGCTTTCGCTTCTTTCTTATCATCACCTTTGAGATCGTCGATATCGTCATTATTCGGCTTTTCACGATAGCAATGGTGAGCTTCGTCGTTGATGACAACGACGTTCTTAAGCCCCATGAGCTCCTCAGCGACACGGCGGACCATCTGGCCCTCGGTCTCCTTTGTCGCGATTGGTTCGTGCCGTCCCTGCA
>CAZGNQ010000544.1:0-1791 GCA_964527285.1 uncultured Hyphomicrobiales bacterium
CCTCGGCCTCGTCATGCGTTCCTTACCCCCTCGGCGTGTGATGACGCGCGCTGCTTCCCAACAGATCGGTCGAAAACTTGCAGCACCATCGGCACAGTGCTCTTCCCCGCGCCGGCAATGCGGCAAGATCAGGGCGGCGTCACCTGCATCCACAAGCCCGCCTGGGCCGCCAGGCAAGGGCCACGCCGCCGACCGTCCCCAGCAATGCCCACCGTCCGCGCCAACCCCAATGGCGAGCGGCGCTCTTCGAAACAAACACAAAATTAAGTCCAATTCGATAGTTTGCTGACAGTGAGTGGATCGGCTGGCGGCGCGGTTTTGTCATCAGCCTGAGGGTGGCGTGATGCGTGCTTTGGTGGTCGAGACGGATCTTAAGGTCGCGATGGTTGTGACCGGCGCACTCTTGCGCCGTGGCGTCCGGGTCCAGGTTGCGGCCAGTCTGCCCCCCGTTGAAGAGCTCAGCGATTGCGACCTGATCATCGTGAACGCGCGCAAGCTGCCCGGCTGCACAAAACCAAACCACCGCACATCGGCACATCCCATGCGGCGTGTGCCGATCATCGCACTCGCCGACGGAACGAACGTGGTGGACGCCATGCAAGCCTGGGCGAAGGGCGAGATCACCGCGTACGTCTGTCTGCCGCTCAACGCGGACGAACTGGCCCTCGAACTGGACGCCGTTATCGGACGCCCGCGTGCCCCCGCGACCCCCATGTGGCAGACGCGCGGCGGCGTGCCTGTGGTTGATCTGGCATCGATGCGCCCGCTCGGCTCAGCATAGAGCGATCCAAGCCCGTGCGCGTTCACACGAAACGCTCTGAATCCGTATTTCTTCCCTGCACCTTTTCAAATCCTTTGGGTCCACCTGGATCGGGTGAGCTTTGACGGCACGCATCGGTGGTTGGGCTGGCTGACCGCCTCAAGGCGTTGCCGGACGCCACGCTTTCGCGGCGCGTTTGATGTGCGTCAATTCTTGTTGACACCATAAGTGTCAGGTTCGTCGGCATGCTTCAGGGCGGCAACGGCGCAAGACGAATGGCCGGGCTGCCCAGCAACATCGCCGTTTGGCGCCGTTGCCACCGTCACCGCCGCCGCCGGGACCAACCATCGGCCGCGTCGGAGCCCCGCGCGGAGGCAATGCACTTGGACGGCCCTGTGGAGAGCCAGCCATGCGCATTGTTCTTGTCCATCCCAACTATCATTCCGGTGGCGCGGAGATCGCAGGCTCATGGCCGCCGGCCTGGGTTGCGTATCTGGCAGGCCCGCTGCGCAAGGCCGGGTTCGAGGACATCCACTTTGTTGACGCGATGACGAACGATCTCAGCGACGCGGAGATCGCCGAAAAACTCGACGCCCTCCAACCCGATGTCGTTGGGGTCACTGCAATCACCCCGTCGATCTACGCGGCCGAGCGCATCCTGCAGATTGCCGAAGAGACATGTCCGGCCGCGGTGCGCGTGCTGGGCGGCATCCACGCCACGTTCATGTACAAACAAGTGCTCAGCGAGGCGCCGTGGGTCGATGTGATCGTGCGCGGCGAAGGGGAGGAAATATTCCTGGAGCTCATCCGCTGCATCGACGACGGCGACTGGCCGCGCCGGCGTGAAGAGCTCAAGGGTCTCGCCTTCCGCGCTGGCGATCAGATCGTCGCGACACCCGCCGCGCCGACCGTGCAGAACCTTGATGCGATTGATCCGGACTGGTCCCTGCTGGAGTGGGAGAAATACACCTACGTGCCGCTCGGCGTGCGCGTCGCGATCCCCAACATGGCGCGCGGCTGCCCGTTCACCT
>CAZGNQ010000545.1:0-1784 GCA_964527285.1 uncultured Hyphomicrobiales bacterium
CGGCACCGTCCTTTTCGGGTCCGAACTCAAGGCTCTGCGCGCGCACCCCGGCTTCAGCGCCCAGATTGATCGCAACGCGCTGAGCAGCTACCTGCGCTTTGCCTACGTGCCAACGCCGCACACGATCTATCGCGGGGTCCGCAAACTCGCCCCCGGCACCATCGTCACGGTGGCACCTGATGGTGGCGTTGCCCATTGCGCTTACTGGAGCGCGAGCGATGTCGTTGCTTCCGGCGCGGCTGCACGCGGGCGGCACTGCGATCCAGAAGAGGCCATCGAACAACTCGACGCCCTCTTGCGGGACAGCATCGCAAAGCGGATGGTGTCGGACGTGCCGATCGGCGCGTTTCTCTCCGGTGGTATCGATTCATCGACCGTGGTTGCCCTGATGCAGGCCCAGGCCGACCGACCGGTGCGGACCTTTTCCATCGGCTTTCGTGAAGCGGGCTACGACGAGGCGGTCCACGCCAAGGCTGTGTCGAACCACCTGGGGTGCGACCATACGGAGCTTTACGTCACACCGGAGGACGCGAGGGAGGTTATTCCGCGCCTGCCCGCGATCTATGATGAGCCGTTCGCAGACTCATCACAGATTCCGACACTTCTCGTGTCAGAGCTAACCCGCCGCCATGTCACCGTTTCTCTCTCCGGAGACGGTGGCGATGAACTCTTCGCCGGTTACAACCGCTACACACTGGCGGGCCAGATCTGGCGCCGTGTGGGATGGGCGCCCACGGCTGCACGATGGGTCGCCTCGCGCGGACTGCAGGCCATCCCTCCGGGCGCCTACGATGTGGCCGCGCGGCTTCTGCCTGCAGCGCGCCGTCCGGGGCTTTTGGGAGATAAAATTCACAAGTTTTCGTCGATCCTGCCGCTCGAAGAGCGAAACATTTATTCGGGTCTCGTGAGCCAGTGGCATGCGCCTGATGTCCTGGCGATTGGCGGTGCGGAGTATGCCTCTCCGGTTGCCGCGTCCGATGGACTGCCAGAGGGGCTGACGCCGACGGAAAGAATGCAATACCTGGACCTCACAACATATCTGCCCGACGACATCCTCACGAAAGTGGACCGGGCGAGCATGGCGGTTTCGCTGGAGGCAAGGGTGCCATTGATCGACCATCGCGTCGTGGAGTTTGCCTGGGCGTTGCCCGAAGGCTTCAAGCAGCGGGACGGGCAATCGAAGTGGATCCTGCGCCGTGTGCTCGACCGGTACGTTCCTCGGTCTGCGATCGAGCGACCGAAGATGGGGTTCGGGGTCCCGATTGGTGACTGGTTGCGCGGCCCGTTGCGCGGCTGGGCCGAGGATCTGCTGTCACCCGAACGGCTGCGGCGCGAGGGTTTTTTGGATGATGCCATCGTGCAGCAGCACTGGCAGGCGCACCTGTCGGGCGGGCGCAACTGGCAGCATAGGCTGTGGGCGGTGTTGATGTTCCAGGCGTGGCTGGCGGAGCAGCATGCGTCGGCGTGACGGTCCGAATGGTGCCGCGAGGGCGACGTGATGGGCGTCGAAATTGCTGTTGTGGGCCGTCTCGGGCCGTCTTGGGCGGGTGTGACGGCAGAACACGTGGTGCAGAACCGCCTGAAGCCTTGCGCGCGACCGGCGTTGGGGGTAACGCCGCGGTCTGGTGTTGTCGCCTTGGCCGCGAGACGCCAGTATATGGGTGGCGTGGGGCGCGCAGGAAGCGCCGGGCGGGCAGCGCGCAAAGTGCAGAACCGCCGAAGCGTACGCCGAGGGCCGGCTTAGCTGAGTTGGTAGAGCGGCTGAGTTGTAATCAGTTGGTCGG
>CAZGNQ010000546.1:0-1728 GCA_964527285.1 uncultured Hyphomicrobiales bacterium
GATCGAGATCGAAGCCCTCAAAGCGGCCGGCTCGCCAGTAGATGGAGGCGTCCAATTGGATGCCGTGAAATGTGCCATGATTGATGCACACGACGAACTTGTGTATGCAGGTTTCTTCGCGCGTCTAGCAGCTTGCGTAGTAGATGTAGTAT
This sequence comes from uncultured Hyphomicrobiales bacterium, assembly GCA_964527285.1. GTDB lineage: Bacteria > Pseudomonadota > Alphaproteobacteria > Rhizobiales > CAZGNQ01 > CAZGNQ01. Next base: position 153 of record CAZGNQ010000546.1, read on the forward strand.
TCTTTGTGTTAATAAACTTTGTCTATAGGCTCTTTTATGGTTTCTTGCTCGCTATCGCAGGCATGCATGAATCAGATGCGAAGCATCATTGGTTCTTTTTCACATCGTTTTTCTTGCCAACGGTTTGCCCCCTTCTGTTCTGGTGGTGCAGGCAAGCTACGCCCGGAAAAATTTTCTTCAATCTAAGGATCGTTGATGCCCGTACCGGCGAACGCCCGCACTGTAACAACTTGGTCTTCCGCTACATCGGATACTTCTTCTCTGCGCTGTCTCTCGGCCTGGGCTTCCTGTGGATCTTGTGGGACCCCAGACACGCGCTTGGCATGATTACCTCGGTCACACCGTCGTCGTACGGTTGCTCAATCGCAAGCGCCTCCCCGTTACGTGTGAGCCGGCATCGCGGTCGGGCTGGCGCTTCTAGAACGCGCCGACGCGGCAGGCGCCGCCCAGCCACTCCCACATCAGGTTCCTGCCGAAGTGCAGGAGCAGGATCAAGACGATCGGTGACACGTCGATGCCGCCGAGGTCGGGTAGGATCCGCCGGATGGGCATCAGCGCCGGCTCCGTGATCCGCGCGAGAAAGTCACCGATCAGATACACGATCCGATTGCGCGTGTTGACGACGTTGAACTGCACCAGCCACGTCAATAGCACGGCGATGATGAGCGCCCAGATGTAAAGGCCGATGACCGTATCAACGAGCTGCAGGACGGAGCACATGCGGCGGCTTTCGAAGCGGTGAACGAGGGCGAAGAGCGGCGGACTATAAAGGCTGCGGGCCGGTCGAGAAGACCTGGCAACATCCTTGACAGGCGTTGTGGGCTTTAGGATACACCCGCGCCACGCGTGGGATTGCGCCTCGGGGGCCGTAGCTCAGTTGGGAGAGCGCTAGAATCGCACTCTAGAGGTCGTGGGTTCGAATCCCATCGGCTCCACCAATCCACCGCAGCCGCACCCGCGCGACAGGGCGGGTCAGAGCGCGTTCGAAAGTCGACGGCGATCCCACAGGTTGCGCACCGGCTGTTAGGTCTGAAGACGGGGGGCGGGTTCGGTTGGCCCGCCGTCGTCACGCTCCTCCTGGCCCTGCTGCTCATCCTGCCGCTCGTGGCGGTCGGTCTCGCCTTTTTCCGACCGTCAGGTCTCGTCTGGGACCACACGGCGAGCGTGCTGCTGCCGCGCTACCTATGGACGACCATCCAACTCGCGTTGGGCGTCGGTCTGCTCGCCGGCGTCTTTGGTACCGTGGCGGCTTGGCTCGTCACGATGTGCCGATTTCCCGGACGTCGTCTGCTGGAAGTGTTGCTCGTGATGCCGCTGGCCCTGCCGGCCTACGTGCTCGCCTATGTCTATCTGGATCTCGCGAGCCCGTCCGGACCTGTCCGCCAGTCTGTCCGCGCCGTCTTCGACGCAGACTTGCCACTGTCGGTCGCCTCGACCGGCGGCGCCATCCTGGTCCTTGCCGCGGCGCTGTTTCCGTACGTGTACGTGCTCACGCGGGCGGCCTTCGTGCAGCGATCTGGCACCTTCTACGAGATCAGCCGCTCGCTCGGCGTGGGGCCCTGGACCGGCTTTCTCC
>CAZGNQ010000547.1:0-1710 GCA_964527285.1 uncultured Hyphomicrobiales bacterium
CCGCCGCCGTCGTGCGGCCCGCAGCCGACGTTCGGCCTTATCCGGTTTGACGATGTGCGGTTCGCCTACGGCGGCGGGGCGGACAACAGCGAAGCCCTGAGCGGGCTGACGCTCGATGTGCCGGCGGGCCGCACTGTCGCCCTCGTCGGCGAAAGCGGGTCCGGCAAGTCCACCATCATTTCGCTCGTGCCGCGTCTCTACGACGTGACGGGGGGCGCGATCACGATCGACGGCACGGACATCCGCGACGTGACGCTCGCCTCCCTGCGCGACGCGATCGCGGTCGTCTCCCAGGACATCACGCTGCTCAACGATACGGTGGCGGCCAACATTGCACTCGGGCGCACCGGCGCGACGCAAACACCTGTTGAGCGTGCGGACATCGAAGCGGCGGCCCATGCGGCGGCGGCGCATGACTTCGTGATGGCGCTGGATGACGGCTACGATACCGTTATCGGCGACCGTGGCATGCGGCTGTCGGGCGGCCAGCGTCAGCGGATTGCCTTGGCGCGCGCGATCCTGAGGGACGCGCCAATCCTGCTCCTGGACGAGGCCACGAGTGCGCTGGACAATGAATCAGAGCGGCTTGTGCAGGCGGCGCTGGCGGATTTTTCCAGCGGCCGCACCACCATCGTTGTTGCCCACCGGCTGAGCACGGTGCAGGGCGCCGACAGCATCGCCGTCATTGCAGGCGGGCAGGTGGTTGAACAGGGCCAACACGCGGCCCTCGTGACCGGCGGCGGCCCCTACCAGCGCCTTGCCCAAAGCGAACTCGTTGCCGCGTAGCAGTGCAAGACCGGCGGCCCGTCGCCGGCCACCTTACTCCCGCCGCAGGATGCCGTTCACCAACCAATTCATCACGCCACTTGCCTTGAAGTCCGCGCGCAGCTGATCGGGATCGTAGGCCGTGTCGAGCCATTCAACGAAGGCATCCGCGTCGCTACCACCGTCCAGGCCCGCCACACCATCGCCAGCGGTCGCGGCCCGCCTTGCCCAAGATCCGTTGGCCTTCGCGGCCATGAACTGCTCAAAAAATGTATCGAGTATCCCGGTGTCGGCAGAGCGGAAATGGCCAAAGCGCCAATCCAACTGGCGCTTCGCCTGCTCCACCGGCTGGCCTTCGCGATACAGCGCATAGAGCACGCTCATCAGCCCAGCCCGGTCCGCGCCGGACTTGCAATGCATCATCATCGGATACTCGATCTCATCGAGCACCTTGCGGGCTTCCTTGATCGTCTCGGGGTCCGGCGCCGCGCGGGATTTGAGCTGGAAGTCCACCATCGTCACGCCGTAACGTTCACACGCCGCACGGGCGAGCCGGTAGCTGCCGCAGTCGCGCACGCCCCGCAGGTTCAGCAGGGTGCGTACGCCACGGTCTGCCATGTGCTTGATCTGGCCGGGCGTTGGCTGGCTGGAGCGCCAGGCGTGGGCGCCCAGGCGATGGCGGTTCGGGTAGATGACCCGGAAGATGCCGTGATCGACGAACAGCATGTCCACCGTGTCATAGATCGGCCCGAAAAATGACCGGGCCCACGCCGGGGAGCGCGCAGCAACGGCCTGTCGTGTGCGCGAGATGGAGCCATAGAGTTGGCGGCGTTGTTTCTTGGCGAGTTTCACGGATAGCTGCGGCTTATCTCTATTGTTCCGGTTCTGACATTCGCTGCCCCCCGGCAGCCCATGTTCGAGCATATGTGAGGTGCGATAAACTCG
>CAZGNQ010000548.1:0-1692 GCA_964527285.1 uncultured Hyphomicrobiales bacterium
AAGCTAAAGGCGTTGATCGCAAGTGCGTAGACCGTCGCGTTTCGCGCCTTCAATTTACAAGGCTCACCGATGGTTTAGCCGTTGCTTTGGCTCTGTTGGCGCAGACAGGCGCGATAACGGTGCATGTTGCGACGCTGGTCGGCACGGCTGCCGGCCTTTCGTGACAACCAGTGGCGGCAGAGATTATGGGCGCTGCGTTGGCGCGGAGTAGGTGCCGCCGCGATTTGCCCCGACTGATGGTCGGTAAAAGTTTCATCCGGCGTTTGCGCAAAAGACAGGTCTGCCGCACTCAACATGATTGCTGCCGAAAGGATCGCGCCGCTCAACATGGTTGCCTCCGCGTTGTTGTTGAAGCTGTTTCGCAATGCCCATTGGAACATGCAGAGGCGCTGCATCGCCCCCACGTAGAGTTTCGTCAGCGGACCACGTCGGCAGCGCGGCACGGCCACTCCCCGACCTGTCCAAATCACTCTAAGCTGGGGAGAAACCCTCACGCGGGCGGTGCGCATGGCAGTATCTACAGGCATTCTCATCCTCGGGGTCGATCCGGGCTTGCGCAACACGGGCTGGGGCCTGATCCGCGTCGCCGGCGCGCAGTTGTCCTACGTGGCCAGTGGGGTTGTGCGCCCGGACCCCGATGCCGCACTGGCATGGCGTCTTGTCGGGCTGTTTGAGGGACTGACGGAAATTGTGCGCATCCACCGACCGGGCGAAGCGGCGGTGGAGGAGACGTTCGTCAACAAGGACGCCCGCTCAGCGCTCAAGCTCGGGCAGGCGCGCGGCATGGCGATGCTGGCGCCGGCGCTCGCCGGGGTGCCGGTCGCGGAATATGCGCCCAACCTGATAAAAAAGTCCGTCACGGGTGCGGGCCACGCGGAGAAGCATCAGATCACCGCCATGCTGAAGGTGCTGCTGCCCAAGGCAAAGCCCGCCAGTGCCGACGAAGCCGATGCGCTCGCCGTTGCCATCTGCCACGCCCACCACCGCAAGACGGTTGCCGTGGCGGCGACGCTCGCGGCGGGCCCACGACCACGTCCGGCTGCCGCGTGAGGGAGGATCATCCGTGATTGGACGCTTGCGTGGCACAGTGGAGGTGATCGGAGAGGACTGGCTGATCCTGGACGTGGGCGGCGTGGGCTATGAGGTGGCGTGCACCGCGCGCATGTTGGCCCGTGTCCGCGTCGGCGATACGCTGACACTCGCCATCGAAACGCACGTGCGTGAGGACGCCATACGGTTGTTCGGCTTTTCCGGCGAGATCGAGCGGCGCTGGTTCCGGCTGCTGCAGTCTGTGCAGGGGGTCGGGGCGAAATCGGCGCTGGCGATCATCGGCGTGCTGACCCCTGCTGAACTGGCCAACGCCGTCGCGCTTGGCGATCAGGCGCAGGTGTCGCGTGCGCCGGGGGTGGGGCCGAAGGTGGCGGCACGGATTGTGGCGGAGTTGAAGGACAAGGCGCCGCGCCTCATGCTGCAGGTCCAGCAGATTGAAGAAGGCGAGGGGGAGCCTGCGGTGCCAGCCGATGGTGGCGCAGCGGGGGCAGAAAATACGGCTGCGGCCAAGCCGAAGCGCGCACCCCGGGGCAAGGCCACGCCGCCGCCGGCCGATGACGGCACGCTCGCCATCCAGGCGGACGCGACCTCGGCCCTTGTCAACCTTGGCCATTCCCTGGGCGATGCCAGCCAGGCCGTGGC
>CAZGNQ010000549.1:0-1686 GCA_964527285.1 uncultured Hyphomicrobiales bacterium
GTCGCCATCGACGGCGGTTCCGCCAACCGCACCATCCGCGAGTACGCGCTGGCGGCCATCGACGACACGGCATTCGTGCCCAAGGCGGGACAAAACCGTTTGCGCTCCATGATCGAGGCGCGCCCGGACTGGGTGCTCTCGCGCCAGCGTGCCTGGGGTGTCCCAATCACGGTATTCGTCCACAAGGAGACGGGCGAAGTGATCCCGAACGCCAAGTGGGAGCATGCCGACGCTTTGATCTCCCGGGTGACGACGGCGTTCGCGGAGCGTGGCGCAGACGCCTGGTTCGCTCCGCATGCCAAGGCCACCTTCCTGGATGGCCTGGTGGATGATCTCGACGCCTGGGAGCAGGTCACCGACATCCTCGATGTTTGGTTCGATTCGGGCTCGACCCACGCGTTCGTTCTGGAGGACCGGCCGGACCTGACATGGCCTGCCAGTGTTTATCTGGAGGGCTCGGACCAGCACCGCGGCTGGTTCCATTCCTCGCTGCTGGAGAGCTGCGGGACCCGTGGCCGTGCGCCTTATGACACCGTGATCACGCATGGCTTCACAATGGACGAGCAGGGACGGAAAATGTCCAAGTCGCTCGGCAATACAGTCGCCCCGCAGGACGTGATCAAGGATTTTGGCGCCGATATTCTCCGTCTCTGGGTTATGACGTCTGATTATGCCGACGATCAGCGGATCGGGCCGGAGATCATCAAGTCCTGCGCGGACGCCTACCGGAAGCTGCGCAACACGTTCCGGTTCATGTTGGGCAATCTCCACCACTATGACGAGAGCCTGCGTGTGGCGCCTGCCGACATGCCGCAACTGGAGCGGTACATGCTCCACCGCCTGCACGAACTGGACACCCAGGTGCGCGCCGGCTACCGGGCCTTTGACTTCAAGCGCATTTTCCAGGCTCTGTTCAATTTTGCCACGCTCGATCTGTCGGCCTTCTACCTCGATATCCGCAAGGACGCGCTTTACTGCGACGCGCCGCATTCCAATGCACGGTTGTCGGCGCTCACGGTGATGGAAGAACTGCTCACCTGCCTGACGCGGTGGCTGGCGCCCATGCTGTGCTTCACCTGTGAGGAGGTCTGGCTGGAGCGCGAACGCTTGCGCACAGGCCAAGCCCTCGATGACATCGACGGCTCCGTTCACCTTGAGCTGTTTCCGGATATTCCGGCGGACTGGTCGGCGCCTGAGCTGGCGGCCAAGTGGGACCAGATCCGCCAGGTGCGCCGCGTGGTAACGGGGGCCCTTGAGATTGAGCGGCGCGACAAGCGGATCGGCTCCAGCCTCGATGCACGCCCGCGGGTTTACATCGTCGATGATGCCTTGCGCCCCATCGTGGAGAGCGTGCCGTTCGACGACATCTGCATCACCAGCGGGATTGAAGTGTGCCCTGGCGCAGGCCCCGAGGGCGCTTTCCGGTTGGACGACGTTGCCGATGTTGCCGTGGAGCCAGCACTGGCGGACGGCCCGAGGTGTGCGCGCAGCCGCAAGATCACTGGTGATGTTGGGCAGGATCCTGAGTTCCCGGCACTTTCGTTGCGCGATGCCGCCGCGGTCCGCGCGATCGATCTTGCCGCCGGCGCGAAGGGTGAAGCGTCCCGACCATAACTGCGCGACGACGAAGATGTCGCTCGGCACAACGCTCAGCCCGCGGCCGGTGCGCCGGGCCGCGGTTGCGAT
>CAZGNQ010000550.1:0-1682 GCA_964527285.1 uncultured Hyphomicrobiales bacterium
TGGCGGCGGAGTACCGCGGGGCATGTTTCTCTGCTCCGACCGCTCCCTAAAGCGCCTACTGCGCAGCCTGCGGCGGCGTGTGCGGTGCATGGGAATTACCTTCAGTTCGGCGTGTACCAAATGGGCGAGGTGTATGCGCGGTCCTGTGTCGTCATCGAAGCCCCCTCTGGCATCTCGGCCCCGAGCTTGACGGCGGCATAGGCCGTCCAGCGTGGCGTCGGAATTTCAATCACACGGGCATAGTAAAAGGCGGGCTCGGTCACGTCGAAGTCGGGATCGGTCCAGACAGCGCCAAGCTCAGGGGCCCCCAATGAGTTCGTCCACGATGGGACGGAAAGGTCTACGGTGTTGCCCACGGGCGGAAGCTTGCCGTTCTCGTCGGCGTCCCGGTCACCGCTCCAAACAACGTCATAGACCTTTTCCATCGCTTCACCAGTCTCGGCGTCAAGCCACCCCTTGAAGATCTGAATGCGGTCGAGGTTGGCCCCTATCGGATCACGCAGGGCATAAACGAGGAAGTCTGGAGCCTCTCCCTCTGCAGGAGGGGCAAGATCACCGCCCATGGGCACTCCACCAGAGTAGCCGATGCGGGCAAGGTCCCGGCGGGCCAAGGCGTCCTCGGCATAGTCGCCGCCAAAGAAGCGCACCGTCATTCGTGAGCCAGTCGTGCCATACGCTTCGCGGCGCTCCATGGCATCGAAGATGGAGGCGCGGGTGTTTTCGCGCGCCCAAACGGCGGTCAATCCTGCAGCATTGTACGCCGAGCCATAGTAAGCCACTTCGCCATTGGGAAAGGCTTTGCCGACATGGGTCGCTCTGGCGGCGCTCGGCTCATAGGCCACGTGCTTGCTGAAAAAGTTCTCTTCGGCAATGGCGGAGAGCCCGGTATGCGTATCGGTGGCCGCACTGGCGCCGAACTTGTACGGGTTTACACCCAGCTCTGCCTGCAACGCGAGACCACGTAGAAGACCTGATCGGGCATACTCGCCGGGCAGCATTTCCGGCGTCTTGCGAACGCTCGCGTCGAGGTTGCCATAGTCCCAGGTTTCGAAGTCTGCGAACTCATCCTCAGGCGACAAGAACGGATGAGCTTCTCCATCCCCTTTGATTTGTGTCCATTCGTAGAGCGGCTCCCACTTGGCGCGGGCTGCCGCATACTCCGCATCGAGCGGTGGCCTGCCTTCCACAAAGTCGTCGGCTAAGGAGAACATCCAACCGTTCGACAAGTTTCCATTGTGCGCAATTGCAAGTGCATCGCCACCCGTGGTGTCTTCGAAGTTCTGAAGCCATGCATAAAGGTCACGCGGATTGGGCGAGCCAATTGGAGGCGTGGTCGTGTATGGCAGGATCTGGCGCGCAATCTCTGGGCCATCGCGCAAGATCACATTGCGGTGCAGGTTGTTCCCAGCGACAAGCGACGTCCATTCAAAGGCGATGAAGGTTGTAAAGATTCCCGGTTGATTGAACTCTTCCGCAGCCTCGATGAGGTCGTCCCAAACCGTCGCAAAGGCAGGGTTGCCTGGCTGATAGTTCAGTTCCGGTGAGACAGTGCCTTGCGCAAAACTTGCAACCAATTGTTGCATTGCTCTGAGAGCGTCTTCACCACCTGCGTTAAACGCCTTGTGAAACTCGCGTCCCTGGGGGTCTGCCTAGATGGTGGGCTCGCCTGCGATGATGTCTGT
>CAZGNQ010000551.1:0-1679 GCA_964527285.1 uncultured Hyphomicrobiales bacterium
CAGCCCAGCACGGCACGCGCTTTGGAGATGTCGGGTTTTCTCTGCTTGGGGTCGTCCGCTGGCAAAGGCCGCCTGATGAGCTGGGACGATGAGCCGGTCATCTCAATGGTTTTTTCGGCCAGCGCCCGGATCGTGAACTCGCTCGGATTGCCCATGTTGATGGGGCCGGTGACGGCGGTGTCGGTGTCCATCAGGTGCAGAAAACCGTCCACCAGATCGTCCACGTAGCAGAACGAGCGGGTCTGTGCGCCGTCGCCATAAAGGGTGATGGGCGCGCCTTTGAGCGCTTGGACCACGAAGTTCGACACCACGCGCCCATCCGCATGGTGCATGCGCGGGCCGTAGGTGTTGAAGATCCGTGCTACCTTGATATCGAGCCCATGCTGGCGGTTATAGTCAAAGAACAAAGTTTCGGCGCAGCGCTTTCCCTCGTCGTAACAAGAGCGTGGGCCGATGGGGTTCACATTGCCCCAATATTCTTCCGGCTGCGGGTGTACGGAGGGATCGCCGTAGACTTCGCTGGTGGACGCCTGAAAGATTTTGACCTTCAGCCGCTTTGCAAGCCCCAGCATATTGATGGCGCCGAGGACGGATGTTTTCGTCGTCTGTACTGGGTCGTGTTGGTAGTGGATCGGCGAAGCGGGGCAAGCAAGGTTATAGATTTCATCCACCTCCACGTAGAGCGGGAAGGTGATGTCGTGGCGCATGAACTCGAACCGCGGCTGATTGTGCAGATGGTCGAGGTTGCGCTTGGTGCCGGTGAACAAGTTGTCCACGCACAGGATTTCGTGCCCTTGCTCGATCAGCCGATCGATGAGGTGTGAGCCCAAAAAGCCGGCCCCGCCGGTGACCAGGATGCGTTTGCGGCTTTCGTAGAGGCGGGCCATCAGGAGCTGAGAAGGGAATTGGGGGTAAGGGGTGGCCCGCCTCTATTGCGCGGCCATTCCGATTGCGGGGGGCTCAGACGCCTCGGGCCGGCCGATGGAGCGGTAGGTGAGGCCGGCGCGCGCCACATCGGCCGGAGGATAAATGTTGCGCAGATCCACCAAAGTGCGGCCCTTCACCAGCTCCGCCACACGCTCAAGGTCGAGCGCGCGAAACTGGTTCCACTCGGTGATGATGGCGGCAATGTCGCAGCCTGTCAGACACTCGTAGGCGCCCTCCACGAACGTGACGCCATCAAAATGTTTGGCCGCCTCCTCCATGCCCTCAGGATCGAAGGCGCGCACGGTGGCGCCGGCGGCCTGGAGTGCGGGCACGATCTCAAGGCTTGGCGCATCGCGCATGTCATCGGTGTTGGGCTTGAAGGTGAGGCCCAAAAGCGCAACGGTTTTGCCGGCAACGCTGCCGCCGGCGGCATCGATGATGACGCCCGCCATGGCCTTCTTGCGTTTGTCGTTGGCGGCGATCACCGCATCCACGATCGACACCGGTGCACCGTAGTCGGTGGCGGTGCGCGACAGGGCAAGGGTGTCCTTGGGAAAGCATGATCCGCCGTAACCGGGCCCGGCATGCAAGAATTAGGACCCAATACGTTTGTCGAGCCCGATCCCCTTGGCGACCTGCTGCACGTTCGCGCCCACCTTGTCGCAAAGGTCGGCCATCTCGTTGATGAAGGTGATCTTCGTGGCCAGGAACGCGTTGGCCGCATACTTGATGACTTCCGCCGTGCGCCTGTC
>CAZGNQ010000552.1:0-1670 GCA_964527285.1 uncultured Hyphomicrobiales bacterium
GGCGGCACCTGTCTTAATGTCGGCTGCATTCCGTCCAAGGCGCTGCTGCACTCCTCCGACCTGGTGCATGAGGCGCAGCACCGCTTCCGCGATATGGGCATTCAGCTGAGCGGCCTGGGCGTCGATATGGCGCAGATGCACGCTTACAAAAAGTCCGTCATCGACAGCAACACGCAGGGCGTGGAGTTCTTGTTTAAGAAAAACAAGGTCGAGTATGTGCGCGGCTGGGGAGGCTTGCGCGCCAGCGGGTCGGATGGTCATCAGGTCGAGGTGGCGCTGACCGAAGGCGGCGAGCGGGTGCTGAGCACCAAGAACATCGTGATCGCCACCGGTTCCGAGCCCTCGACCCTGCCTTTCGCCGAAGTGGATCAGCGCCAGGTGGTCGACAGCACCGGCGCCCTGGAGCTGCCCAGCCCGCCGGAGCATCTGGTGATCATCGGCGCCGGGGTGATCGGGCTCGAACTCGGCTCGGTCTGGGGCCGGCTGGGCTCGAAAGTGACCGTCCTCGAGTATCTCGACGTCATCACGCCCACCATGGACGCCGAGGTCTCCAAGCAGTTCCAGAAGATCCTGAAGAAGCAGGGCGTGGAGTTCCTGATGGGCGCGGCGGTTAACCGGGTGGAGAAAGGCTCCAAGGTTCGGGTCGGCTACGCCAAGCGCGCCGATGACAGCGCCCATGAGATCGAATGCGACGTGGTTTTGGTGGCGACGGGCCGTCGGCCCTACACCAAAGGCCTCGGCCTGGACGCTGCGGGCGTCGCCACCACCGATAAGGGCATGGTGGTGACCGATGGGCGCTGGCGGACCAACGCGCCGGGGGTCTGGGCGATCGGCGATGTGACCGACGGGCCGATGCTGGCCCACAAGGCGGAAGACGAAGGCGCGGCGGTGGCCGAGGAAATCGCCGGCCATCACGGCCATGTCAATTACGGTGTTATCCCGTCGGTGATCTACACCTCTCCGGAGGTCGCCGCCGTTGGCGAGACCGAAGAGCAGTTGAAAGCCCGCGGTCAGGCCTACAAAATCGGCAAATTCCCGTTCCTCGGCAATGGCCGGGCTAAGGCCCATCACGCCACCGACGGGTTTGTGAAGGTCCTGGCGGATGCGGAGACCGATCGGGTGCTGGGCGTGCATGTGATCGGGCCCTATGCGGGCGATCTGATCCATGAGATGTGCGTGGCCATGGAGTTCGGCGCGAGTTCCGAGGATGTGGCGCGCACCTGCCATGCGCATCCGACCTTCTCTGAAGCGATGCGGGAGGCGGCGATGGCGGCCGCCTTCGGGGCCCCGATCCACGCCTGAGGCGCCGCTGCGGCAGTATCCGGATTTCCTGCGCGGCCGCCTGCGCCGCGCAGGTTCGCTCGGAAAAGCGAGTCTGCTTTTGCCCGTCGCGCTCGACCGCACCAATACTTACCGAGCCATGTCCCGCCAGTTTGGCAAATCATAAGGCTTTCACCCTAATCTGACCGCGCCGCCCCCGATGGCGGCCGGCGCGCGCTTGGTCTGGTCCGGGCCATGGGAGGCGGCGCCGAATGTTGGATGACTGGGAGCAGGAGAGTCGCATGCATTCGCGTGGGTTTCTGGCGTCGCGTCCCGCCGAGCAGGCGGCGGCGCAGGGAAGTGATCACGAAGCGTCGCGCGACGGAGGCGTTTGGGACAGCGTCATCGGG
>CAZGNQ010000553.1:0-1665 GCA_964527285.1 uncultured Hyphomicrobiales bacterium
CGACAGGTGGACCTCATTGCCATCGAACGCACGGTCCGACGAGGCCCCCAGGTGATACTTGACGTCGCCTGAGCCCTGCACGTCCTCTGGATGGGCCGAGCCACCAGCGAACTCGTGGAAGAGCGCGCGGTACGGCTTGCCCATCACGTTGCACAGGACATTGAGGCGGCCACGGTGCGGCATACCCAGCACGATCTCGCGCAGGCCCAACTGGCCGCCGCGCTTGATGATCTGCTCCAACGCGGGCACCAGCGCTTCGCCACCGTCCAGGCCGAACCGCTTCGTACCGGTGTACTTGACGTCCAGAAACGTCTCGAACGCCTCCGCCTCGATCAGCTTTGACAGGATCGCGCGCTTGCCCTGCTCGGTGAACGAAACGCCCTTGTCTTCGCCCTCGATGCGCTGCTGGATCCAGGCCTTTTGCGCCGGGTCTGAGATGTGCAGGAACTCCACGCCAATGGAGCCGCAATAGGTTTTGCGCAGGATGGCGAGGATCTGATTGATCGTCCCCATGTCGAGCCCGAGAACCTTATCGAGGAAAATCGGGCGGTCGTAGTCCGCGGCCGTGAAGCCATAGGTCTCTGGCTGCAGCTCCGGATGCGGTCGCGGCTCTTCCAGGCCAAGCGGGTCGAGGTTGGCCGCCAGATGCCCGCGCACGCGGTAGGCGCGGATCATCATCAGGGCGCGAATGGAATCCTGCGTGGCCCGCAGCGTGGCCGCAGGCGACATCTCGATGCCGTAGCTGGCGGCCGTCGTGGCGACCCGGCGTTCCACATGGCGCTCAGCCGCGCCCCAGTTGCCATCGAACGCCGCCACCAGATCGCCGTTGGGCGACAGCGTGGCCAGGCTCTCTCCCCATGAGGGCTCATAGGCCGCTGACGTGACGGCCTGCTCCTCCTTCAAAGCGGCGAAGAACTGGCGCCAGGTCTCGTCCACTGAACCAGGATTGTCCTGGTAGCGGGCGAACAGCTCCTCAACGTAGGCGCCGTTGGCCCCGTCCAAAAACGATGTTCTGGCGAAAGCCTCGTTCAGAGCCTGACGGGCCATATCTCTCTCCCTCGCGCGGCCTGCTGACCGGTTGGCACTCGCGGGCCGCGCCTTGCGGTTCAGCGGCGGATCGTGTCGGTGCGCGGATGATTGTGCAATGCACATCCCCTCACGATATTGCGCACCGCCGGCGCATTACGATGCGGCGCGACACCATGGGTCTGACTTCGGGCCTCACTTCTGCTGGCCCGTCGCCGGCGCGACGCAAGCGAGGGGCCTCGGCCCAGATGAGCGATCCGGCCGCGTGACGGTCCGCTTGACTGGCCCCGTCACTGGCCCCTTGGCGGGCAGCCGCGCCTCGACCCGGATCACCATAGCGCCCTTAAGCGTCAGGCGTTTTGCAGCACCTCGGCCAGTGTCGTGCCGAGCGAAGCGGGGCTGTCGGCGACGCGGATGCCAGCGGACCGCATGGCCTCCTGCTTGTCGCCAGCGCCACCCTTGCCGCCTGCGATGATCGCGCCAGCGTGGCCCATGCGGCGCCCGGGAGGGGCCGTGACGCCGGCGATGAAGCCAACCATGGGCTTCTTGATGGGGTGGCTCTTGAGGAATTCCGATGCGTCCTCTTCCGCCGAGCCGCCGATCTCACCGATCATGATGATCGACTTGGTTGCCTCGTCG
>CAZGNQ010000554.1:0-1657 GCA_964527285.1 uncultured Hyphomicrobiales bacterium
ACCTCGAAAATGAAGATGGAGTTGCCGTCCTTCTCATCACCGCCACCCCAGCGGCGGATGTTGGTCGACACATTGCGGATCATCACGTCCTTGATGCGTATTGCATGCCTGGCCGGTCCGCCCTCCGGGTTCCAGCCCCGCAGCACGTGCTGGATCGCCGGGTCAGGGTAGTTCGTGAAGTGCGTCGAATGCGCGTGGTTCATGGTCACCGCCGTGGGGACGCCACCAGCGCCATGGACGCCCGCATAATCCGTCGCAATGGAGACGCCATCGTGCGTTGTGATGCGAAAGGTGGCGTGAGTGACATAGGTGATGCGCACCTGGTCGCGGGCAAGCGGAGCTGGTGCGTCCGTGCCGCCGCCAGTGGCCGTGCGATGGACGTCGCGCCGGGACAGTGCGCCGAGATCCACGCCCAGAAGGCGCCCCGCCGTGTCGGCACCCAGTCGAGCAAAACGTATGGTGGACGGCAGGGGCGCCTCGGCGACGGCAAGGCAATGGCTGACGAGCGGGATCTGCTCATCCCCGTTGGCTGTCTGCGCGGATGTCGCCACGCCTGATGCGAGCAGAACCGCAACCCCGGCAGAAATGGCCCGAGCGCTCGACACCAGCCGCTTTGGAATGCGCCGGCCCGACTGAATTGCCGTCAATTGTGATTGCCCAACACTCGACGCGCCCATCGCACCCTCCACCACATGACACCAACACCGCAGAATTGCGGGCCTGGCGCCGAAGCCGGTGAAGGCCGACGCCGGCCATCCGTGGCAAGATTGGGGGGGCAGCGAGGTGGAAGGCAACGCCCAGCCGGCTGCGGGTGTCGCAAAAAATCATGAATTCGCGGCAAGGTATGGGGCTGCGGGGGCTCTGGTTTGGCGCATCTGACATTTGCTAACGCGCGCGATGCCGAGGGAGGGCAAATGTCAGAACCGGAGCACGAGTATCGCGGTTCGCGCTGGCGTCTACGCATTCGGATGCCGTCCCCGCCCTCGGCGACGCGGCCCATCGGCCGATGCGCTTATGTGCCCGTTTTCAGTCGTCGCTCTTCGCCACCAGCCGGCGCGGTGGCGCGTCGTCCTCATCGCTTTCGGGTGGCATTCGTGCAGCCTTCAGGTCAGTGCCATAGGCGGCGCTTGGTTCAGACGGGTATTTGTAGCTCCCGTAACGCAGCAGAAGCACCGCAGCCGCAAGCAGCAGGATCGCGCCGGCCAGGATCATCGTGTTGTACTCAAGCTCCGTCACTTTGTGCTCAATGCCTGAGTAGGCGTTGATCACGCCGATCATGTGCCGGGTCAGCGCCGTCAACGCGACATAGATAAGAAAGCGCACTGGCAGACGGTTGGTCTTGAAGTAGATGCCGACCATCGTACCGATCTCAAGGTAGATGAAGAGCAGCAGCAGATCCTCGACGGAGGCGGTACCTTTTTCGACCATGCCCCAGAAGGCTGCCGCGCCGGCCCAGACGGTTGCGCACCCGATGGCCAACAGCCCCAGCATGTGGAAGCCGTCCGTGACGAACGAGCCCACCTTCTCAAGCCCATCCCTGACGTTTTCATGCGCGTGATCGAACTTTGAACGCGGCACGGCCACGCGCTCTTGCGGCGCCGGATCATCGGAAGATGTCGTGGTCATACGGTTGCAGCTCCTGCTGCGCGTTTGGGGC
>CAZGNQ010000555.1:0-1629 GCA_964527285.1 uncultured Hyphomicrobiales bacterium
GGACGATATTGACCTGATCGTGTTGGCCACATCGACGCCGGATCGCACTTTCCCGGCGACCGCGACCACCATCCAGGCGCGGCTGGGCGTACGGCCCGGCACGCCGGCATTCGACGTTCAGGCGGTGTGTTCCGGCTTCGTCTACGCCATGGCCACCGCTGACGCCCTGCTGCAGACGGGTGCTAACCGGCGCGCGCTGGTGATCGGGGCGGAAACCTTCTCGCGGATCCTGGACTGGGAGGATCGGGGAACGGCCGTTCTGTTCGGCGATGGCGCTGGCGCCGTCGTTTTGGAAGCGCAGCCGAGCGACGGGGCGGCGGGCGAGCGTGGGGTGCTTGATTGCCGACTGCACGCCGATGGTCGCTACAACGACGAGCTTTATGTTGATGGGGGGCCTTCAAGCACGAAAACGACCGGTCATTTGCGCATGAATGGGCGCGAGGTGTTCCGCCACGCAGTGACGAACATCTCCGACGTGATTGAGGAAAGTCTCGAGGCGACAGGGCTGTCGGTCGCCGACATTGACTGGTTCGTCCCACACCAGGCCAACCGCCGCATTCTGGACGCGACGGCCAAGCGGATCGGCATCCCTGACGGACGCGTGGTCATCACCGTCGATCAGCACGCCAACACATCGGCGGCATCTATTCCCCTGGCGCTGCATCAGGGCGTTGAGGACGGCCGGATCGAGCGCGGCCATCTCGTTTTGCTGGAAGCGATGGGCGGCGGGTTCACGTGGGGCGCCTGCCTCGTTCGTTGGTAGTCGGAGCTGTTTTCCTGTGGAAAACTCACGTGCAAAATTGCGCATTCTTATCAATGGTTTGTGTGCATTGTTTTCGATTGACGGTTGCTTTGCCAACGGCCTAAGGTCGCGTGAGTGGGGTAAGCAACACCAGGCGTCATGGCAGGGACAACATTAACACGCGCGGACCTGATCGATGTGGTCGTGCGCAAGGGCAAAATCACGCGTCACGAAGCGCAAGACATCGTCGAGATGGTTCTCGACGAGATCAGCGGGTGCCTTGAGCAGGGCGAGACGGTCAAGTTGTCGTCGTTCGGCTCATTCTCCGTGCGCGAGAAGGCAGAGCGTGTCGGGCGCAATCCGAAGACAGGCGAGGAGAAGGTCATCACCCCTCGCCGGGTCCTGACGTTTCGTGCCAGTAACATCATGAAACAGCGCATCAATGCCGGCCACCGGCGGCTGGTGGCCCGGCGCGGTGGCAAGGCAGCGAAGCCTGCCGGCCCGGCGGAAACAGGTGCCGAGCCGACGGTGCAGCAACCCTTCCGGCAGGCTGCGGAGTAGGCGCTGGCGAATGAGGCCAGTCTACTGGGTTGGTCAATCGTGAGGCAGGCGTGGCCTGTCGTTTGGCGCGAAGTCGGTTGATATCGGCTTCGCACCCGCAGCGCTCCGGCTCCCAAACGGGCGCCACCGGCGGAAAGCGACCGACAATGCCGGGTCGATCTGCGAGACGTTGGACCGCAGCCGCGTGGGGATTGATCTGCTGGAAGGTCTGGCCGTCCGCTCACTTGTCATATATAGGTCATGCGTTCGGAGCGTAGCGCAGCCCGGTTAGCGCACCGGTCTGGGGGACCGGGGGTCGGAGGTTCAAATCCTCTCGCTCCGACCAT
>CAZGNQ010000556.1:0-1627 GCA_964527285.1 uncultured Hyphomicrobiales bacterium
CAGCGCGCTGATCAACATCAGCCGCTTGCGCTGCCCGGTTGACAGCTGCGTGCGCGTGAACGCGCCGTTTTGAACATCCACCACGCCGGTCAGCCCAAACAGTTCAATCAGCGAGCGGATGCGCGCCGGATCAACATCGCGGTATCCGTAAAGCCGGCTGAACAAGGGGGTATCGGCAAAAACCGCGGACACCAGCGACCGGTGAACCGCCTGCCCCACGGGCATGCCGTTGACGAGCACTGTGCCGGCGTGGGGAGGGTTCGCGCCGGCCAGCAAGGAAAACAGCGTTGACTTGCCGCTGCCGTTGGGGCCGACAAGCACTGTGACCTCGCAGACCGGAATGGTGAGCGAGATTGGGCCCAGGCGGAAGCCGGCATCGCCGTCGGGTCCTTGCGCTTGAAATGATGCCTCAGACAACGAGATGCTGCGAAACGCGCCACCCAGCTCTGACAATCCTGCCTGAAACCCACCGGTCCCGGCCGCACCCGGAGCCGCCGAGGCGGCATCGGTGAGCGCGGTCTGCAGATCTTCGACGTCTCGGCGTGTCGTGCTGGCCCGTGTGGCTTCAGGCAACTCCCGCACGTGCATCACTGGCAGCATCGCTGCAAACAGCGCGGCCGCGACCGCGATGCGTTCATCAACGGGGGCAAGTTGCGGCAACAGAAAGATGCATCCGCCCAAAATCAGCAGCTGCGCTGCACCAATGATCACAAATGTTCCATTGAGGCGCCCACGAACCGCGGCCCGCGCCGCTTCCGCCTCGTGCGCCAACGCGCGGATCTCCCGCGTGTAGAAACTGTCACGCTTGGCGCGGTTGAGCTTGAGTTCCTTATGCCCGGCCACAAGGTGGTCCAGTGCCCCAAGAAGCTGGGTTTCCAGGGCGGTGGCACGACGCATGTCTGTGGGTAGGAGCGCCAACGCCGCGGCAAGCGGCAGACCCGCTGCGGTAAATGCAACGAGGATGGCGAACAATGTGGCCGGCGAGACGATCCCGAAAAAGGCGATCCCACCCACAGTGAGCAGAACGTTCACGACGTAGCGCCCA
This sequence comes from uncultured Hyphomicrobiales bacterium, assembly GCA_964527285.1. GTDB lineage: Bacteria > Pseudomonadota > Alphaproteobacteria > Rhizobiales > CAZGNQ01 > CAZGNQ01. The sequence continues at coordinate 1,046 of CAZGNQ010000556.1, forward strand.
ACACTCAACACAGAGCGCGAACGCTGCTGCACCCCTGTTGTGACCCCGGCAAGGATCCGTGCCGGGCCTATTCGTTGGACAGCCAGCCAATCAACAATGCGCAGTGCCGACAGGAGCCGGAGGCGCACGGACATGGCTTGCGCTTCGCCCGCGCGGTGGGCCCGGCGCCACAGCACATCCTCCAGGAACACGGCGGCAAACGTCACGGCAATAAACACCACAAGCCGCCTGTCATCTGCCGTCCACCCCGCCTCGGCAACGACTGACGCGACAAGGTAGCCGCCGATTGCATAGACAAAACCGTTTGCGACCAATCCGGTGGCCTGAAACACGCGCTCACTCGGCGTCGAGCCGAGCGCGAGGCGCGCCGCAACGCGCATGTCACGCAGGCTCACGGATCCCCCGATCGTCTCTGATCATGCCGTCCTCGAGTGCAATGATCTGGTCAGCGACCCAGAAGAACCGATCATCATGGGTCGCGGCAAGCACGGTCCGGCCCGTCGCGCGCTGGTTGGGGAGGAAGCTTGTGTAGAACCACTCACGAAACTCAGGATCCTGATCGGCAGCCCACTCGTCGAGCAC
>CAZGNQ010000557.1:0-1623 GCA_964527285.1 uncultured Hyphomicrobiales bacterium
GACGCCGGAGAGTGTAGGCTTCAAGAAAACCACGCTCGTCATGGGCAAGCACTCCGGGCGCCACGCCTTCCGGGAAAAGCTTGGCGAACTGGGCTACGCGTTGGGCGAGAACGCCTTCCAGGACGCCTTTGAACGCTTCAAGGCGCTCGCCGACCGCAAGAAGAACGTCTACGACGAGGATATCATTGCGTTGGTCGACGACGAGGTGGCGAGCAGCGACGACCGGATTAAAGTCCGCGCGCTGTGGGTCTTTGCCGGCACGACGGGCCACCCGGCGGCGAACCTGACACTGGAGATCGATGGCCAGCATGAGACGGTGCAGGCGAACGGCGACGGTCCGGTGGACAGCACCTTCAACGCGGTCAAGGCGCTGGTGCCGCACGAGGGGCGGCTGGAGCTTTATCAGGTGATGGCCGTGACCGGCGGGACGGACGCCCAGGCGGAGGTGATGGTGCGCCTCAATGAGGACGGGCGCATTGCCATTGGGCGCGCCGCCGATACCGATACGCTGGTGGCCTCTGCCCGCGCCTACGTCATGGCGGTGAACAAGCTGGTCGCCAAGCGCGGCCAGCGCGAGAGCATCGAGGGTCCGGAAGGGGGCGCGCCGGACCGCGAGGGGGCATCCAGCGAAGGGGTTGCCGCGGAGTAAGCACGCTCGCGCGCGCGCCTCTACGGCGTGGAACCTTGGACCTTGATGAGCGTTAACGCTCGTCAGGTTACACCCTTCCCAACGCCGGCGCGTTGCGTTGATAGCCATTCAAACTGAAGCGGGGAGCCCAAGCGGATGCTCAAGGACAATGGCGGGACCAATGGTGCCACAGGCGAGCCCGTCACACTGCCGCGGGCTGCGCTAGAGATCCGTAACGCCACGCCGGCCGACATCCCGGGCATCATAGCGCTGGTACGCAAGACCTACCCGGACATGGCTCCCTACACGCCTGGCCAGTTGCGCGGCCAGATGAGCGAATTCTCTGAGGGGCAATTCGTGGTCACCTACGATGGGGCCGTCGTGGGTTTTGCGGCAACGTTTGTCGTGCCCGAGCGCCTCGCCCTGTCTGACCACACGTGGCACGGCATCACCGGCGGCGGCCACGCGGCCCGCCATGAACCCGATGGCGACTGGCTCTACGGCATGGAGGTTTGCGTCGATGCAGACCGGCGCCGCCTGCGCATCGGGCAACGGCTCTATGAGGCGCGCAAGCGGCTGTGCGAGGATCTCAACCTCAAGGGCATCGCCTTCGGCGGGCGCATCCCGAACTTCGCGCGCAAGAAAAAGTCCTACCCAACGCCGGAGGCTTACCTGGAGGCGATCCTGGCGCAGGAGATCAAGGACCCGGTGGCAGGCTTCCAGATGCGCATGGGCTTTGAGCCGGTGCGCGTGCTGCACAACTACCACAAGGACGACACCGCATCGGGCGGGCACGCGCTGCTGATGGTCTGGCGGAACCCCAATCACGTCGATGACGACAGCCCGCACAAGCCCTTCCGCCGCAATCCCATGACAGTGCGCGTGACAACCGTGCAGTTGCAGGCCCGCACACTCGCGTCGCACAATGAATTCTACGACAAATGCCGGGGCTTTGTGGACGCCGCCGCCGACTACGGCAGCGATTATGTTGTGTT
>CAZGNQ010000558.1:0-1621 GCA_964527285.1 uncultured Hyphomicrobiales bacterium
CTTTGATGGCTTCGGGTGTGCGCGCTGCCCCGTCACCAAACACATGGGGGTGTCGGCGGATGAGTTTGTCGCAGATGGCGTTGGCCACGTCATCGAAGCCGAAGCGGCCGTCCTCGTGGGCCATCTGAGCAAAGAAGACCACCTGGAGGAGGAGATCGCCAAGCTCCTCCTTAAGGTCGTCAAAATTGCCGCGCTCGACGGCGTCGGCCACCTCATAGGCTTCTTCGAGGGTGTAGGGGGCAATGGTCTCAAAAGTCTGCTCAAGGTCCCACGCGCAGCCGCAGTTCTTGTCGCGCAGGCGGGCCATGATGGCGCGCAGCTTCTCTGTGGGCGAGCCAACAAATTGCTCGATCTCATCAGCCACGGCTGTCTCCAGCGTTCGATGTTGGCGGCGTGATGGCCGCGATCCGGCGCCGCATTTCTTTGCGCCAGCTTTTTGCCCGTGCTTGTTGTTGATTGAGGGTAAGACCGATCATGAAGGTCACGATGGCAGCGCCGATCAGCGCGACACCCATCTCAAACACGATATCAACGATGAACTCTTCGACGCCTTCGGGAACGAAGTTGAGCACATCGCCGTAGGACAGAAACTTCGCCAAACCCACTATCGCGATGCCGACAATCAAACCGAACCAGAGAAACAACCGGTGCAAAATGAGGGGTGAGGAGACCTCATCGATCTGATCTGGATGCTGCGCGAAGTACGCGATCTCTTCCTCGGTGATCGCCTTGCGGTCGAGTGAGGCGACATTCCACAGCAGGTAGTTGGTGCTCTCACGCTGGAGGGGCTTGGGGTTTTTGTCATCCGGCATCACAGGATCCTGGGGAATTTCAATGGCGTAGTCGCGTAAGCGGGATTTTGGAACCAGCTCCATCATGTCATAGGCGGGCTCCACGTGCGCCGGTAGAAAGCCCCGCAACACCTCGTAATCCAGATCTTGGTGCAAGTTGGTGAGAACGGCGCGCTTGGGGCCCATGCGCTCAATCCAATCAAGCGCCTGCTCCACCGTGAGGTGGCTGGAGTGCACCTTGTAGCGCAGCGCATCAATCACCCAGACCGACAGGTTCTGGAGGTGGCGCAGCGTATCCTGCGGAAAGTCGTGAAGGTCGGAGGAGTACGCAAAGTCGCCGATGCGAAAACCCAGCGACATGATGCGCCCATGGAGCTGGGCGAACGGCATCAAATCGATGGTGCCGCCGGCACCGTCCACGGTGAGCGCAGTGCCGGGCGCGATCTCATGGGCGTTGAGGATCGGCGGGTACCCTTGTGCACCCTCAAAACAATAGGCGAACGCATCATGCGCGCGGCTCAATGTGTCGCCATCCATAAACACGTCAACGCGCCGTCGATGGGCGATCGCAAGGCCGCGCAGATCGTCGATGCCGTGGAGATGGTCGGCGTGGGCGTGGGTGTAGACCACACCGTCAAGCCAGGGCACGCCCGCCGATAGGAGCTGCTCGCGCATATCGGGGCCGGTATCAACGAGGACCCGTGTCGTTCCGTTGGGACCGTCGCGCTCCACAAGGAGTGAACAGCGGCGCCGGCGGTTCTTTGGATTCTCGGGGTCGCAGGCGCCCCAATCACCGCCAACCCGCGGCCCGCCGCCGGCCGAGCCGCAGC
>CAZGNQ010000559.1:0-1606 GCA_964527285.1 uncultured Hyphomicrobiales bacterium
ACCTCGCCGGACAACGCCATGCGCATCGCGAGCGACCTCGTGCGCGGCCGCCGCGGGGGCTGACCCACGCATTCTTCAATGCCCCGGGACCCCCGCGCGCCTTGAGCGTCCTTCCGCACGGGCGCCTCTCGTCCAAGGCTGGGGGGCCAAGGCTTGGGGGCCAGTGCTTTAGGGCGAGGCCACCGTCATGCGCCGACGGGCGGGGCGCCGCCTTCGGCCGTGCGGCGCGCCGTGTAGTCCTCCAGTGCCTCTGCAATGCCGGGATCGAGCGGCGGCGGCGTGAAATCCTTCAGCGTCTGCTTCCACACCTCATTGGCGCGCTGCGCAGCGTCTCTGCTGCCCGCATCGCGCCACGCCTCAAAGCTCTGGCCCTGTGCCAGCAGGGACGGCGCAAAGGCCGTCGCGTAGCGCTCCAGTGTGTGTGCGGCATCAAAGAAGTGCCCACCCGGCGCGACGCCGGCGATGGCATCAACCGCCAACGCGCTGTCATCCACCGCCAGCGGCTCGAGTGCGGTGGCCACGGCTTCAAGCGCTTCCACATCGAGCACAAACTTCTCAAAGCTGGCCGACAGCCCACCCTCCAGCCAGCCGGCGGCGTGCTGGACCATCGTCACACCGCCCAACAGGCAGGCCCACAGCGAGGTGTGCGTCTCTCGGGCTGCGAGCGCATCGGGTGTGTTGGCGGCGGTCGGGGCAGACGCACGCAGGGGCAGACCGATGTGGCGCGCGAGTTGTCCCGAGGCGAGCACGGCCTGCACGTACTCTGGTGTGCCGAACGCAGGCGATCCGGTCTTGAGGTCCACATTGGAGGTGAACCCGCCGTAGACAACGGGCGCGCCCGGTCGCGTCAGTTGCGCAAGCGTGATCCCGGCGAGCGCTTCGGCGTGTTGCAGCACCAGCGCGCCAGCCATGCTGACGGGTGCCATGGCGCCGGCGAGCGTGAAGGGCGTGATGACACTCACTTGGCCCGCGCGCGCAAAGTCCATCAGGCCTTGGCACATGGGCGCATCGAGCTGGCGGGGCGAATTGGTGTTGATGACCGTATAGGCACACGGCGTGTGGACAAACTGATCCTGGCTCAGCCCGCGGGCCAGACGGATCATTTCAAGCGCATCAGCGACCTGGGCCCGCCCGCGGGCGAACACGAACGGCACCTTGCGGCTGAGCTTCAATTGCGCCGCCGTCACCTGCAGATGCCGCACATGGACGGGCACGTCCTGCGGCTCCACGTTCGGGGCCAGCAAGTGCAGCACGCCGAAGGCTTCGGTCAATCGGAAGAAATCCTCAGCATCCGCCATGCAGCCTGCCCGCCGGCCACGCTGCAGATCCATGGCATTGGGTGGCCCGCCCACCGGCGCAAAAACCAGTTGGCCCGCACCGTAGTTCACATCACGCGCGGACGTGGCCGCATGGAGAGTGAATGAGCCCGGCGCACTGGCCAAGGCCTGCGTAACAAGCGCGCGATCGAGCCGAACCATCGCCTCGGGCTCGTCAACCTCGCCACCGGCAGCCGCAAACACCGCGCGCGCTTGCGGGCAGAGCACCCGCATACCGGCCTCGCCCAGCACCCGCAGGGCGGCGGCATGGATCGCCTCGACGCGATCGG
>CAZGNQ010000560.1:0-1599 GCA_964527285.1 uncultured Hyphomicrobiales bacterium
GAGCAGCGTTGTCGCCTGTGCTACGAGAGCGTGGGGAATCCATGGCCATTCAACAGGTTAGCGCGCGCCTTGATTCGGCCGGCGCATTTAACGATTTTTGCCATCGTTCTGCGATGAGATGTGCCCGCGCCCCATCCCGGCCCGTTATGCGCCGCGCCAGGTCATGATCTCTCAAGAGATCAAGCGACAAAGGTGCGGCCTCGTTGGCGACGTTTAATCAATAGCCGCGGAAATGGCAAACACGCAACGGGCGCATCTCTTTCGCCATGCCGCCGCAGCACGGGAAAAGCCGGCTCGTGTCGGAAGCCGCCATTCCGTAGTTCCTGCAAGAGTTCCCCGAGCGCTACGTCATCCTGATCAGCTACAACGGCGACAAGGCCCAGGAATGGGGCCGCAAGGCCCGCGACATCATCCGTGCGCGGCCGGACCTGTTCTCGATCAAGGTGCGTGAGGACATGGCCCGCACTGACCGTTTCGAGACCGATACCGGTTCCGAGGCCCACTTTGTTGGTATCAATGGCGGCGTGACCGGTAAAGGCGGCCACCTGGTCATCATCGACGACTATATCAAGGACATCACCGAGGCCCTGTCGCCCACCCATCGGGAGCGCCAGTGGATGCAGTTCCTCGCGAACCTCGACACCCGCCTGGAGCCCGGCGCGACCGTGATCATCGTGGCGACGCGCTGGCACTCCGACGACCTGATCGGGCGCGTCACCCAGCGCATGGAAGACTGGGAAACGATCTCCCTCCCCGCCATCGCGATGGAGAACGACCCGATCAGGCGCAAGCTAGGCGAGCCCTTATTCCCTGAGCGTTATGACCGCGCCAGACTGGACCAGATCCGCCGCGCAAGGGCTGGCACCTATCTTTGGGAAGCCATGTACCAGCAACAGCCCTTCGACCAGGCGCTGGGGCTGACCGATCCCGACTGGTTCCCGATCATCGAGCGCCTGGAGCTTGGCGAAGAAGCCAAACTCCACAAGGTCCGGTCCTGGGATTTGGCGGCGACCGAGCATGGCGGCGACTACACCGTCGGCGCGCTGATGGGCAAGGACACCGCGACGGGCGCGTGCATCATCTTCAACATCAAGCGCAAGCAGCTATCGCCGCATCAGGTCGAAAAGCTGGTCCGCCAAACGGCCGAAGCCGACGGCTACGACACCGAAATCATCATCGAACAGGAGCCCGGCTGAAGCGGCAAGGCGCTTGCGGATCACTTCGTTCGCAATGTCCTGCCGGATTTCCGGGTGCGCATCGTCCCGGCCACCATCAAGAAGATGGCCCGCGCCCAGCGTACGAGCACGGGCGTGTCGGCTGCTAACATTCTGCGCATCTTTTGGTTGTGGACGGCCGTGGAACGCGCAGCGAACATGCACCCGCGATTTGCCCCACATTTGCCACAGCGCATGCCCCACGTTCACGATACGTTTCGGGCGATTATCGACATACGCTTTCGCGTTTGCAATCTGTCAACGTTTGAAAATTCTACAAAATCAATGAGTTAAGCTATGCATTCGAGGCTTTCTGAAAATCTGGAATACCCGTTCACACCGGAAAGGTCACTGGTTCAATCCCAGTCGCGCCCACCACCTGATC
>CAZGNQ010000561.1:0-1598 GCA_964527285.1 uncultured Hyphomicrobiales bacterium
GGCGCACGCTCCGATTGCATGTTCGTGATTTTCAACACAATTTGCACCGCACCGAGGCGAGAAAACCTGGCCGGGCTTGTTCGCCCCTAACGGGCCGACCATGTTTTGTCAGGCATATTCGATTGTGAAGATCCATTTTATAACGATTGAGGCGTTGCCCCATGGCAACTGGACTGAGCCAAGACGTCAGATTTGCGCGTTTCAAGACGCCACTGGGGAAGGACGCCCTCAACGTCACCCGTTTTGATTGCACGGAAGGTCTGAGCGAGCTCTTCGAAATGACGCTTGAAGCGGTCGGTACGGACTCCCGTTCGGGCCCTCCCATCGATTTCAATCAGATCATTGGCAAGGAATGCACGACGAGCGTCGACGGCAAGTCGGCAACGCGCCACTTCAGCGGGATCCTGACAAGCGCCGACTGGATCGGTCAGTCGGACAGCTACTATATTTACCGCATGACGCTACGGCCTTGGTTCTGGCTGCATACCCGCACGTCCAACAGCCGGATTTTCTCAAACCAAGCGACCCCCGAGATCATTCAATCCGTCCTCGGAGAGAAGAATTTCGGCAACTTCGAGCTCAGGCTCACTGAGAGCTACGCGCCGCGCGAGTACACGGTTCAGTACCGCGAGAGCGACTTCGATTTCATCTGTCGTCTCATGGAAGAAGACGGCATGTACTATTTCTTCGAACATACGGAGGACAAGCACACCATGGTGATCGCCGACGCGAAGTCGGCGCACACGGATGTGCCCGGCCTGTCGGAAGTCCTCTATGTCGACCGGCTGATGTCGCCGCGCGTCGACCGCGAATCCTTCACGGACTTTAGCGTCCGTCGCAACTTCAGCGTCGGCAAGGTGGCACTCAACGATTACGACTAACACAAGCCCAGCGCGTCGATGCTGAGCCAGTCACTGGACCCGGAAGGGCACACGTTCGATCAGCTTGAAGTCTACGACTACCCGGGGCGCTATTGGGAAACGGACAACGGCGAGCGCTTTGCCAAAGTGCTTCTTGAGGCGGAAAAGTCGGCAGACTACCGCCGGCACGCCACGGGCGACGCCCCTGCGCTGACGCCGGGCTTCACCACGAAGCTTGCGAACCACCCGGCAGACAGCGAGAATATCAAGTATCTCGTGGTGCGGTGCGCCCATGCGTTTGTCGGCCAGCAGTACCGCTCGGGCTTCCTGGGCGGCGGCGAGAGCTACACCGGCAGCTACGTCCTCCAACCCCACGAGCGCCAGTACCGCGCGCCCCGCCAGACGAAGCGGCCGACGATCAACGGCCCGCAGACGGCAAAAGTCGTCGGCGCGGAAGGCGAGGAGATTGACGTTGACGAGCTTGGGCGCATCCTCGTCCAGTTCTACTGGGATCGCGACAAGTCCAACTCCCGCCGCGTCAGGGTGGTCCAGACACTGTCGGGGCCGAGCTGGGGCGCCGTGTATACGCCGCGGATCGGTCAGGAAGTGATCATCGCTCACATCGAGGGTGACCCCGATCAGCCGCTCGTGGTGGGCACGGTCTACAACGGCGAACGCGACGTTCCCTACGAGCTTCCGGCCAACAAAACGATGAACGGGCTCAAGACCAACTCCTCC
>CAZGNQ010000562.1:0-1591 GCA_964527285.1 uncultured Hyphomicrobiales bacterium
GGCGCAGGGCCGCTACGCGGACGCCGAGCCGCTCTATAAGCGCAGCCTTGCGATCCGGGAAAAGGCGCTGTGGCCGGAACACCCGGATGTCGGGCAGGCGCTGAACAACCTCGCCGCGCTGTACTTTGTGCAAAGCGACTGGACGCGGGCAACAGATCATTTCCGACGTGGCACCGGCGTAATCGCCCGGCGCACGCGCCGCAGCACTCAAATTGTAGGTCGAAGCCTCACCGGAACGAGAAATAGTGAAGCCGAACGGTCAGGCCTTGCTTTCCAACACTTTGTAAAGTCGGCCCATCGTCTCGTGCGACAGAGTGACAAGAGCACCACTGCGTTCGCTACGGGTATCTTCCAATCGGCACAATGGGCGACGGGCTCGGCCGCCGCGGCCTCGCTTGCCAAAATGGCGGCCCGGCAGGCAACAGGCGATGGTGAGCTGGCAGCTCTTGTGCGGAAGCGCCAGGATCTTGTCGGCGAATGGCAACTGCGCGATGCGCTACGCACGGCCGCCGTGGCGCGGTCGCCCGAGAAACGCGACCGCGATCAGGAAGCTAAGAACGTCGCCCGGCTTGCCGCCATCGACGCACGCATCGCGGTGATCGACAAGCGCCTCGTGGCAGACTTTCCCGATTACGCCGCACTGGCCAATCCCGAACCGTTGAGCGTCGCCGAGGTGCAGGCGCAGCTCAAGGGCAACGAGGCCCTGGTGCTGTTCCTGGATACCGCAGCCTGGAAGCCGACACCGGAGGAAACCTTCATCTGGGTTGTCACTAAGGACGACATGCGCTGGGTGCGCAGCGACCTCGGGCCGAAGGCGCTGCGTGATCATGTCGATGCGCTGCGGTGCGGCCTCGACTTCGAAGGCGCGTGGAAAGGGCTGAGGTGTTTCGACCTGCTCAAGACGGTCTACACCGAGGAGGATCGCTGGAAAGGCAAACCGCTGCCGTTTGATCTCGCGCGGGCGCATGCCCTTTATGAGGGTCTGTTCGGACAGGTCGCGGATCTGATCAAGGGCAAGGATTTGCTGATCGTACCGTCGGGGCCGCTGACACAGTTGCCGTTCCAGGTGTTGGTGACGAAAAAGCCGGAGACGGTCGACCTGACGCGCGCTGCCTTTCAGCAGGCGACGTGGCTGGCCAAGTCACATGCCATCACGATGCTGCCGTCGGTGTCATCACTGAAGGCGTTGCGGGCGCATGCCAAGTCGAGCCGGGCGAGCCAGCCGTTCATCGGCTTTGGCAATCCATTGCTCGAGGGGAACGCGGCGGCCGCCAAACTGGCGCGGGAGATTGAAGGGTGTGCCGGTGTGGACACCGCGCGCGTTGCGGCGCTGCGGCGGGTCCGTGCCACGGTGATGCCGATGGGCGATGTGGCGCGGCTGGCCGATCTGGCGCATGTGCGGGCGCAATCGGCCTTGCCGGAGACCGCGGACGAACTCTGTGCGGTGGCGCGCAGTGCCGGCGCTGTTGCGGCCGATGTGCATCTCGGCAAGCGCATGACCGAGACGGACATCAAACGCCTGAGCGCGGCCGGGACACTGGCGCGCTACAAGGTCGTCCACTTCGCGACGCATGGCGCGCTGGCGGGCGAA
>CAZGNQ010000563.1:0-1587 GCA_964527285.1 uncultured Hyphomicrobiales bacterium
CGGCGAAAGCTGTAGCGGGCAGCAGTGCAGTCAGCGCCGTACCCAGCAGGAATGAACGTAGCGTGTTCATTGATGTCCCCTTGCGTTGCCCCGCTCCACCCTTGTGAAACGGTCCTTCGGTACGCGACGCACAGCGCCCAACACGTGCTCGGGGACTATCGGGGACACTGATTAAAACATGGTTACCTCGGACCTATCCGCTGTCCCATTCCTGGACAGTGAAGGATCGCGGTGGGGCATATGCGCCATGTCCGGCGGCGATGCATGCGGGAGCCCGCGAGCCATGGACGCCAACGCGCCCCCATGCTTTGAGTGCGCGGGCGGAGGCCAGCCCGGCCCGCTGGCCGGCAATGATGCGGACAGACGGACCAGAGACCGGCACCGTGATCCCAGCGGCCAGATCGAGGGGCGGCAATGAGCGATCTTGCTTCCGACGTCAGTGCCTTTCTCCAGGCCGGCGGCTATGACGTCAGCGCGATGGAGAGCGGCGATCCCCAGGTCCGCCAGCTCACCTGCATTCGCGTTCCGGCCGGCGGGCGTGTCGGCGGACAGACGCACGAGATCATGCAGGTCTGGGTCGATCAGGGCGTCCACAAGGCATCCGACGCCCTCACAGCACTCGAACGCGAGGCGCGCGCCTACCGCGAGGCAGAGATCATCGCGCATGTGGAGCGCCACTGCGCGGCAGAGCGCCACGACACGGTCCGCTATTTCGTCACGGGCTCACGCCGTGGGTATTCCAGCGAATTCATCTCCCGCCTCTCCACACTCCTGAAGGACGTGAACGAGGCCGGGGGCATCCGCGTGCCCGTTGAATTTTTCGACACGGGCTACAAGCAGGATGGCAGCGACGGCCGCGGGACATATTCCGTCCTCGGCACCATCATCCGCCAGGCCAATGCACGCCAGCGCGTGGCACAGCCCTTTCAGCTTCGCCGCACGCTTGAGGCCGACGGGGTGGAGACGATCGACGGCGATCTGGTGGAGCATCTGGAGGCGCTGTATCTCTCCCCGCCGGCGCGCGCGACCCTGCACATGATTGACGGGCCCGCCGGTGCCGGAAAGTCGGTGGCGTTCGAAGCGCTGGTCGCGAGTTCCTATGCCGAATTCCAGGCCGCCAAGAAAGCCCAGGTACCACGCATGCGGCCGGTTGTTTTTCTCCCTGACCACCTGAAGGGGAGTGCGCCGGGCTACACGCAGGACCTCGTCCAGTCGGTGGTGGAAACCGACATGGCGGCGCCGGTGACGTTTGCACAATTGCAGTGGCTCCTGTGCGCCGGCTATGCGATCTGGATGTTCGATGGGCTGGATGAATTTTTCGACGGCTCGCCGGACGTGTTTGATTTTCTCCACGGCGTGCTGACGGCGCCCGGCTCGCGCGCGCAAATTGTCATCTCCACCCGCGACAGCCTGCTCACCTCATCAGATGCCATGCGCTCCTTCCTGGAGCATCACCTGCCGGGCGGCGCATTGGCGACCATGCCGGGCACATTCGGTTTCAGCGCCACGACGTCGGGCGGCCAGGATGAGCGCGACGACGACCAGGGGCTCGCAATTTCCATCCATGAGTTGCTGCCCTGGGGCCCG
>CAZGNQ010000564.1:0-1582 GCA_964527285.1 uncultured Hyphomicrobiales bacterium
CCGGCGTTAGCCCTTCGACTGGCTCAGGACAGGACGTCAGGGTGAAGCTATTTGGAAAGCGACATTTAATTTAAACGTTTGACCCCTGCTATGGGGAATACTGTCAAGCGGGTTCGAAAGCTGTTATTTCATTTTCTGGGTGTTCTTGTTTGGAGAGGGTTGGATGGAAGCGTTTCCTCCGCTGAAGCAGCCGGCTGTACGCCGGGCATAACCTGCTATCCGCACGTGCCTCCCATTTTGGGCAGTGCAAGTTGATCTATTCAATCGGCGGGAGGAACAAAGGCCGCGCAATCTTTGGGTCGGATCTTCAAAGATCCAGGGGTCAGTTCGCGCAGGGCTCCGCTCCAAAGTGAAAGGGTTTAATTTAAAGGTTCAGCGTTCATGCGGTTTTAGCGTAGACCTTGGAGATGCGCCCTTCGCGCAGAGCGCGGGTGGCATAGGCGGAGGGAAAGGCGACCTTCAGGCCGACGTCCTCGGGCTGTATCCGGCCGGTGTTGATACGCCACCAGTCGACGGCGAAGCGCCGCGCGATCGCGACGATCATCTTCTTCTTGCGCGCCGGGCCGAAGGGCTCGCGCGCCATGCGCTCTCGCCAGTGTTTGATCGGCTGGTAGTCGGGCTGGAACTGCAGCAGTCGCCAGCAGGCCTCGATCAGGTTGTGGCGGATGCGCGGGTTGCCGTGCTTGTTGATGCTGCCCTGTCTTCGCTGGGCTCCGCTGGAGGCTTCGCCGGGGCACAGCCCGGTGTAGCTGGAGACGGCGCCGCGGTGGGTGAACCGGGCGTAGTCGCCGAACTCGCGGTCGAGCACCGATGCGGTGAGCGCTCCCAGCCCGATGGGCAGCGGCCGGTTGGCGGTGCGTTCCTCACGCGCCGTGCTCTCGCGCAGCTGGGCGTCGATCGACAGCAGGACCGCCTGGAAGGGCTTGAGGACCGCCAACAGGAAGTCGGGCAACTCCTTCTCCAGCTTCTTGAAGTTGGCGCTCTTCCACCAGCTCATCTGCAGCTCGTAGCCGTAGTAGCGCGCCTGGCTGATGCCGACGTTCTGCAGCCGCTTGCGTTCCTTGGCCAGGGTCTCGCGCTGGCGGCTCAGGCTGCGGACGCGCTCCTGCTCTTCGGTGGGAACGTGGACCGGCGTGAGCGCACGCTTGTTGCCGGCAAGGTAGCGGTCCAGGTGGCTGCACAACTCGCCGGCGTCACGGCCGTCGGTCTTCACCTTCGAGCCGTACTCGTCCCAGTTGCGCGGTCGCACCACCAGGTTCTCCACGCCCAGCGCCTCGAGTCGCCGGTGCAGCACGTAGCCAAAGCAACCGGCCTCGTAGCAACTGACGATCCGTCCGGCCTTGCCGCGCTGCTTGCCGATCCACTCGAGGAATCGATCCGGGCTGAACTTGCGCGGCGACCGCGGCGCCTCGTTGTCGTACTGGTAGACGACGACGTACTGGCGCTTGTGAATGTCGATTCCGAGCTTGAGGACGTCAGCCTTCGCTTCAGTCTGTTTACGTGACGTGGGAGTAGGTTTATGGTGGTTCATAGGCCGTCAGGCTTGAGGCTCACGCCCGCCTGACAACTCCCATGTCATCTT
>CAZGNQ010000565.1:0-1581 GCA_964527285.1 uncultured Hyphomicrobiales bacterium
AAGTTGATCCATCAACAAAAAACCTAGTGGTTCGAAACGTCAGATTCGAACCACCAGGACCGGCAATGTTCGTACCGTGGCGCTCTTTGTTGACGTTCTTGGCAAGCTACCATCCGGCGATACGATCGAAGGACGCCAGCATGTTACCTTGGTGATCGAGACCACGGATGAAGGGCTTCGAATTGTCCACGAAAATATCTGGGGTCCGGTGCGGGACGGTACGTAACCCTGCCAGATACATCGAATACCTTAGAAACAGCTTCCGCATCAAAACATGCCAATGGCTACACACAATCCGCCCCTTGCGAACAACAGGCGGTTTGTCCTTCATAGCTGCAACTTACTTAGTTTTGGGGAATGAGCATGGCCGACGACAACCCGGTCCGGGCAATCGCCGAACAGATGATGGAGGCAGCGGAGCGGGACGACGTCAGCGTCAAGGACATACTCGACGGCTTCGGGCGGCGCAGCTACGGGCCGGTACTCTTCGTGGTGGGGCTCTTGTCGCTTTCTCCGATTGGCAGCATTCCTGGAGCGTCGATTATCTTTGGGGTGCTCATCATCCTGTTTATGGCGCAGTACTTGGTTCATGATCGAGCACCGTGGTTCCCGAGCTGGATCACGGATCGGCATGTGGACGCGGAAGATTTCAGGAAGGGTGTGTCGCGAATTGCCCCCTACCTGTACTGGCTCGGGAGGCTCACCAAGACCCGCCTCACCAATCTTGCCGAAGCGCCCTGGATCTATGTCGTTGCGTTGACGGTCATCGCGCACGGTCTGACAATGTTTCCCTTGGCACTTGTGCCTTGGGGCGTCGCGCCACCGTCCCTTGCCATCGCGGTGTTCGGCCTAGGGATCGCGACGCGGGACGGGGTGATGCTGCTGTTCGGCTTCGCGTTCTCCGCGCTCGCCATCGCCGTCGTGGCGGCTGTGGTATGGTGACCGGCACCTAGACAGGGGGCGGAGCTTTGGGGGCGTATCGTCGTTCTCCGCGATCTCCCGAAGGGCCGACGTGTCATGAATTCGGATCATTCGGTCGGACCACTCGACGACCTGCCGCTCCGCGCCCTTGCGGAGCGTCTTGTTCGTATGCACGAGCGACAGACCGAGCGCGTCGGCAAGGTCCCGCTGGGTGAAGGGCATCTCCATCGTCGTCTCGGTGGCGAGCGCGACGTCGCAAGCACGCCGCTGGAGGGTCCATAGACCGAACGCAACCCTGGACGTCGCGCTCACGTCGAAACCGCGCTCCGGCGCTTCGCGAAAGAGGCGGTAGAAGTCCGCACGGCGGAAGACACGAAGCAGCATCTTTGTGGCCGCCTGAACGGTGTGCTGCATCTCGTCGAGGACTTATGACCCTCCCGTATGATTGGGTCCCACCCCGCCCGATCGAACTCTGATCGGGCTTACACCAACTATTAGCGCATGCACAAAGGCCGGCGAGGCAGTCCTCGCCGGCCTTTTTTGGGTTCTTGGAAGCCGTCTAGAGACAAATCGTCCTTATCTTGAGTGTTCTCGAATTCTTAAGTGTTTTCGGGCGGCTTCCCATATGTTGCAGCATTGCAACAGTGCTCAATTTAGCGT
>CAZGNQ010000566.1:0-1572 GCA_964527285.1 uncultured Hyphomicrobiales bacterium
CGCGGTCGAAATCCGGCCAGTAGTCCTCGACGAACATCAGTTCGGCATAAGCGAGTTGCCACAGCAGGAAGTTGCTCAGGCGCACCTCGCCGCTGGTGCGCAGCAACAGGTCCGGGTCCGGCAGGCCTTGGGTGTCGAGCCGCTGTTCGATCGCGGTCATGTCTACATCGTCAGGGTGCACGGCCCCGCGCGCCACATCCTCCGCCAGCCGCCGGGCCGCCCGGGCGATCTCGTCGCGCGCGCCATAATTAAAGGCGACTGTGAGTTGCAGGCCGGTGTTCTCGGCTGTCAGCGCGTGGGCATCGGCGATCATCGCCGTGATCTCGGGATCGACCCGGTCGGAGGTGCCGATCACGCGCACACGCACGTTATTTTCGTGCAGTTCGGCCAATTCCTGGCGGATGAACCGCTTGATGAGGCTCATCAGCGCGTCGACCTCGTCCGGCGGCCGGCGCCAGTTCTCCGAGGAAAAGCTGAACAGCGTCAGATACTCGATGCCGATCTCCGCGGCGGTGCGCACGCACTCCTTGACCCGCTCGACGCCCTGGCGATGCCCCTCGATGCGCGGCAGGCCCCGCTGCCGGGCCCAGCGGCCGTTGCCGTCCATGATGATCGCGAGATGGCGCGGGACTGAGAGGTGCTTGTCCGCCTGGAGGTCTTTCTGATGATACATGTACGATACAAGCCGCATTTGTTGAGCTTCCGTCGTGCCGTGTTTCTGTCTTCAGGAGGTGAGTAGAAAGTCAAGCGATCAGATTTTTCTATCGCTGACGAGATTGAGGCGAATCTTTGTCTGCATTGCTACAAGACGCATTTCTCTCTTGTTCCACGGATTTTCGCGCGATGCGTCAGAATATTGATTGTTTGATCAGCCCCATCTTCTCCAACTTCAACAGCAGCGTATGCGCTGCCTCGTCCGGCGATGCTTCCAGCGTATCGATCACCGCTTCCGGGGCTTCCGGCGCCTCATACGGATCATCGATACCGGTAAAGCCAGTGATCTTGCCCTCGCGCGCCATCTGGTAGAGCCCCTTGCGGTCCCGCCGCTCACATTCCTTCAGTGGCGTCGACACATGCACTTCCAGGAAACCACCAAGCGGCTCGATCAGGTCGCGCACCTTGCGCCGGGTCGCGGCATAAGGCGCGATCGGCGCGCAAATCGCGATGCCACCATTCTTCGTGATCTCGGAGGCGACAAACCCGATCCGCAGAATATTGATGTCGCGGTGCTCGCGCGAAAAGCCCAGCTCCTGGCTGAGGTTCTTGCGCACGATGTCGCCGTCGAGCAGCGTCACCGGCCTGCCGCCCATCTCCATCAGCTTGACCATCAGCGCGTTGGCGATCGTCGATTTGCCCGAGCCGGACAGCCCGGTGAAGAACACCGTGAAGCCCTGCTTATGGCGTGGCGGATGGGTCCGGCGCAGCTCCTTCACCACCGCGGGGAACGAGAACCACTCCGGAATGTCGACGCCCTCGCGCAAACGCCGGCGCAGTTCCGTGCCCGAGATGTCCAGCGTTGTCATGCCTTCGGGCACCTCGTCGGCGGGCATGTACTGCGCGCGCTCCTGCACG
>CAZGNQ010000567.1:0-1571 GCA_964527285.1 uncultured Hyphomicrobiales bacterium
ATCGAGCCCCATTGCGGCGGGATCCGCGGCGGTTGGGAGAACCTGAAAGCTGTCATCCACGGCGGATCGTCCGTGCCCATGGTGCCGGCCGAGCAAATCATCGACGCCCATATGGATTTCGATACGTTGCGCGATCTGAAGTCGGGCCTCGGCACGGCTGCGGTGATCGTGATGGACAAGTCCACCGACCTCATCAAAGCCATCGCGCGGATCAGCTATTTCTACCGACACGAAAGCTGTGGCCAGTGCACGCCGTGCCGGGAAGGGACGGGCTGGATGTGGCGCGTCTTGGAGCGCATGGCCAAAGGCGAAGCCGAACATGCCGAGATCGACATGCTGCTTGAGGTGTCCCACCAGGTCGAAGGCCATACGATCTGCGCGCTTGGCGATGCGGCCGCCTGGCCGGTCCAGGGCCTGATCCGCCATTTCCGACATGAGATCGAGGAACGCATCAACCAGTATCGCCTGCCGCGCGCCGTCGCGCCCGGCGCACGCGTGGCGGCGGAGTAAGGCAATGCAGATCGTTAAAGCGATCCTCACCGCGCTTTGGTGCGCTTTGTTGATCGGACTGAACGCGCCGGCCCTGCTCGGTGGAGCCGGCTGGATGTTTGGCGGGGTCGAGACCGGTTTGGATCTGTCAAACGGGCTTAAGCAAGTTATCGCCATGGACGTTCTGTTGGGCGCGGCGCTCGCGCTCGCGGGCCTCGCCGGGTTGATTTACGTGCGCAGCCTATGGGCGGTGGTGTGGATCGCAATCTTCAAGGCGGGCATTGTGCTGTGGGCTGTCGCGGTCGTTGGCCAGACACCAGGCGCCCTGGGACTGGGCTTTCTCGCCGCCCTTGTGTGGGCGGCGACAGCGGCGGTGTCGTTCGCCGTCATTCGTTGGAATTACAGCACGCAGGCCGTGAAGGCCGATGCGGCGGAAGAGTTCTGAGATTATGACCGACACGTTCAAGCTCAACATCGACGGCGACGACATAGAGGTCCCGCGGCATTACACGCTGATGCAGGCGTGCGAGGCGGCGGGGGCTGAGATTCCGCGCTTTTGCTATCATGAACGTTTGTCGGTCGCCGGCAATTGCCGCATGTGCCTGGTGGAATGGGAGGGGGCGCCGAAGCCGATCGCCTCCTGCGCGCAGACGGTGGGTGAGATGCGGCCCAATCGCGACGGGTCCCCGCCGGTCATTCGAACCCACAGCGATTACGCCCGCAAGGCGCGTGAAGGGGTGATGGAGTTCTTGCTGATCAACCACCCCCTTGATTGCCCGATTTGCGACCAGGGCGGAGAGTGCGATCTCCAGGACCAGGCGGTCGCCTATGGCCGGCCGGGCTCGCGCTACGAGCTGAACAAGCGGGCCGTCGAAGACAAGAATATGGGGCCTTTGGTCAAGACCATCATGACCCGCTGCATCCAGTGCACGCGTTGTGTCCGCTTTGCGGCCGAGGTGGCGGGCGTTGAAGAGATTGGCATGATTTCGCGTGGAGAAGACGCTGAAATCACAACGTATTTGGAAGAATCCCTGACGTCGAACCTGTCCGGAAACGTGATTGATCTCTGCCCCGTCGGCGCG
>CAZGNQ010000568.1:0-1569 GCA_964527285.1 uncultured Hyphomicrobiales bacterium
CCCATCTGCGCTGCACGCATGATCACGCAGGGCATACCGTTGTCGATCAGGGGCACCTCGACTCCGTCGATGAGATCGGTGACGTTTCCGGTGGGAAACAACGCTCCGCAACTGGAGCCGGCGGTGTCGCGAAATGCGACGGGAACCGGAGCCGCGGTCTCTGGGACCCCGTCAATACGGGCGGCTCCCACATAGCTCACGCGCCCGTTCGGGGTTTGAACCCTGGCCGTTGCGGTCTGGCCGGTGTTTTCCATGTAAATGGTGACGGGAGTCTCGCCGCCGCGCGCGTGCACCAGCCCGCGTTCAATGGCAAATGGGCCGACCCCAGCTAAGATGTTGCCACAGTTCTGCGCATCAGTGACGACCGGCTGGTCCACGAAAACCTGAAGTAACAGGATATCGACTTCAATCCCGTCCCGGCGCGACGGTTTCACCACGGCCACTTTCGAGGTCAAGGGATCCGCACCGCCGATTCCGTCGATCTGGCGCGGGTCGGGCGATCCCATGACATGCAGCAAAAACGCGTCTCGTTCGGTCGGCGTTGCGGGTAGGTCGGAAGCGAGGAAATACGCCCCCTTGGACGTACCGCCACGCATCCACATGACTGGCGTGCCATCAGACATATCTCAAGCCTTTGTCGGCCAGACGCTGGCGCATGTCGTAGATGTCGAGACCCAATTCGCCCGCTTCCAGGCGCTGGCGCTTGGCCTCTTCTGCGTCCAGCCGGGCTTGCGCCTTTTCCATCACGGCTTCGGCGGTATCACGTGGCACAACGCAAACGCCATCGTCATCGGCGACGACAATGTCGCCGGGGTTGACCAATGCGCCTGCGCATACCACGGGCACATTGATCGATCCCAAGGTCTCCTTCACAGTTCCTTGCGCAGATATCGCCGATGACCACACGCCAAACTTCATTTGCCTCAGGTCGCGCGTGTCCCGGACGCCCGCGTCGATGATCAAGGCGTCACAGCCGCGCGCCTGGGCAGACGTCGCCAGAAGATCTCCGAAGTATCCCATGTCGCACGGCGCCGTGGGAGCCAGTACAAGCACGTCTCCCTGTTTGAGCTGTTCAATGGCGACATGGACCATCCAGTTGTCGCCCGGCGGTGCCGAGATTGTCACTGCGGTGCCCGACACCGTCATGTCCTGTTGGATAGGCCTCATATTCGCGGCCATTAACCCGCTGCGCCCCTGCGCCTCGTGCACGGTTGCTACACCTGCGGCGCCCAGTCTGCGAACCAGTTCAGGGTTCGCACGTTCGTTGTTTGTGACCACAAGACCCATGATGCTCTCCTAGGCCGCGCCGTCTGTGCGAGGTTGGGAATTGGCGGGTGGCGTACCGTGCGTGTGGAAACTCTCGATTGTCTTCAATCCCCAGGCCTGACCCTTTTTGCGGTCGGCCTCCGTCCAGCAGATCGGCTCCCAATCGGGCGCCATGATCAACCGAGCACCGGCATTGGCGAGCGCGACCCGGTTGCCCGCCGGCTCCCAGACATAAAGGAAAAAGGTGCCCTGGATCGCATGTTTGTGCGGCCCAGTTTCGATGTGCACGCCGGCCTGGAGAAA
>CAZGNQ010000569.1:0-1562 GCA_964527285.1 uncultured Hyphomicrobiales bacterium
GAGCAGCGTTGTCGCCTGTGCTACGAGAGCGTGGGGAATCCATGGCCATTCAACATATTAACGCACGACTTCATTCGGCCGGAGCCCTTGACGATTTTCGGGATCGTTCTGCGATGAGGTGTGCCCGCGCCCCATCCCGGCCCATCATGCGCCGCGCCAGGTCATGATCCCTCAGGAGATCAAGCGAGAAAGGTGCGGCGACGTTGGCGACGTTTAATCAATAGCCGCAGAAACGGCAAACACGCAACGGGCGCATCTCTTACGCGATGCCGCCGCGGCATGGCAAGTCGCGCCTCGTCAGTGAGGCCGCGATCCCATGGTTCCTGGAGGAATTCTGGGAAAAGCACGTCATCCTGATCTCGTACAACGGCGACAAGGCTCAGGAATGGGGCCGCAAGGCGCGCGACACGATCAAGAACCGCCGCGACTTGTTCAGCGTCAATGTCAGGGATGATATGGCGCGCGTGGACCGGTTCGAAACCGACGCGGGCTCCGAGGCGCATTTCCTCGGGATTAATGGCGGCGTTACCGGCAAAGGCGGCCACCTTGTCATCATCGATGATTACATCAAGGACATTACGGAAGCGTTAAGCCCGGCGTTTCGTGAACGCCAGTGGACGCAATTCCTCGCCAACCTCGACACGCGCCTGGAGCCGGGCGCGACTGTCATCATCGTCGCCACGCGCTGGCACTCCGACGACTTGATCGGCCGCGTCACGCAGCGCATGGACGATTGGGAAGTCATCTCGCTGCCCGCGATCGCGCTTGAACACGATCCCCTCGGGCGCGAACCGGGCGAGCCGCTGTTTCCCGAGCGCTATGACCTGGACCGGCTGGAACAGATCCGGCGGGCGCGCGCGGGCACCTATCTGTGGGAATCGATGTATCAGCAGCGCCCGATGGACGAGGCGCTGGGCTTCACCGATCCGGACTGGTTCACGATCCTTGACCGGCTGTCGATGTCGGAAGAGGCCGAGCTGCACAAGGTCCGCGCCTGGGACTTGGCGGCGACCTCGGCCGGCGGCGACTGGACCGTGGGCGGGCTGATGGGCAAGCACACGCCCTCAAGCGGCTGCTATCTGATGAACCTCAAGCGCAGGCAGCTCTCGCCCGCTGACGTCGAGAAGCTGGTCCGCACGACCGCGGAGGCCGACGGCCGCGACGTGACCATCCTGATCGAACAGGAGCCGGGCTCGGCGGGCAAGTCGCTCATCGAGCACTACCAGCGCAACGTGCTCCCGGACTTCCATGTCGGGTTTGCGCCTGTCGGCGCGGCTCGGTGCCTTGGCGCGCGATCGTTTGGCCCGGCGCTCCACTCATCAATGCCGCAACATTCGGTTGCAACAGCAGAAGAACGAGCGTCGAACGAGGCCTTCCAGATTTGCCCCAAATTTGCCCTAACACATGCCCTACGTTCCTGACATGTTCTTGGGGCAAGCATCGACATGCTTTGCGCCGTTCACGATCTGTTTACGTTCGAAAATACAGCAAAATCAACGGGTTAGAGTGGTGGGCACGACTGGGATTGAACCAGTGACCTTTCCGGTGTGAACGGAACGCTC
>CAZGNQ010000570.1:0-1552 GCA_964527285.1 uncultured Hyphomicrobiales bacterium
CACACTGGCGAACAACAAACGGAGGATTTCCACGATGAAGCGCGTAGGACTTACATCCTTGGCAGTTTGGCTTGCTATGTTCGTCCCGTTCGGCGCGAGCGCGCAAGACCGCACCGACATCGAAGAATTCCTCGAAGGATTTCCGATCGAACTGGCAGAACGGACGGTTTCGGGAAGTCTTCTGACTTGGCTCTCAGGCGGCGACGAGTCCGTCTACTGGGGCCTGCGCACGGCTGAAATCGTACCTACCGCGCTTATTCCGCGCAGGCAGCCCACGATGCCGCTTGGCGAACGCGAGATGCCGCAAATCGGTGCAATCGAAGCGGAGACCGAAAACTTCGGCACACTGACGCTCAACCAGTTCCTCGCCCGGCCCGACAGCTATTCGCAGGCCTTCCTCGTCATTCACGAGGGTGACGTCGTCTTTGAGGCCTATCCGCGGATGCACCCGTCCGATCATCATGTCTGGATGTCGAACGCAAAGCCCACGGCATCCCTTCTCGTGGAGATCCTCATCAGCGAGGGTCTGATCGATGAGACGCAGTCGGTGGCGCGATACATCCCGGAATTCGAGGGAACGCCCTGGGAAGAGGTCACCGTGACACAGGTGATGAACATGGGCGCAGGACTGGACATCGACGACACGGCCGAAAGTCGCGCGGACCCCGATGCGCATGCCAACAGGCTCTACCTCGCGGAATTCGGGTTCCCCTACAACGGAGAAGTCGAAACCCTGCTGGATGTCCTCGCCGATGCTCAGCCCGGCGGAGAACACGGCCAGAAATTCGTCTATGCGTCTGCCCAGACCCAAGTGCTGGTCTATCTCGTCGAGGCGATCACTGGCGAGCGCTGGGCGCAGACCTTCGACCGGCTGGTCTGGTCCAAGATAGGCTCGGACGGCCCGCTGCAGGTTCACACGACGCCGGACGGTGTGGCCTTGGCCCATGGTGTCATTTCGAGCCGGCTCCCCGACATGGCGCGCTTCGGCATGCTCTACACGCCAAGCTGGAGCAGGATCGCCACGGAACAGGTCGTGACGGACGAGATTCTGTCGCGGATCCAGAATGGGGTCCAGACTCACGAGTTTCTAATGGCCGGCGTCAATGGCCCGGTGTTTGCCAGCATGCTCGAGAACACTGATGATCCGAGCTTCGTGTCCAACTCGCGGCAATGGGATGTGCTCTGGCCGGACGGCGACATGTGGAAAGGCGGCATGCAAAGCCAGGGCCTTTACGTGTCACCGTCCCGCGATTTGGTGATCGCGTATCTGTCCACCAATACGCATGACCATTCAATCCATCGCTGGGCTCGCGCAATCGCAGTGTCTGGCCTGTTTGACTAACGGTGGCGAGTCGTCAAACGCTGGAAGCAAAGGTTCTGCCCGGTCAGGGTCGACAATTCTGATCACGACCATGAAGAGCAGTCGTCCGATTTCCAGGATCGATTAAATTGATCTGGCTCGATCCTATGCGTCGGCAGATTCTCAACTCTGAGGTGAGTGGGGATACCCATGCGGTGACAAAAACGGTGGTTTGTGGCTCGCCCTGCGTCT
>CAZGNQ010000571.1:0-1545 GCA_964527285.1 uncultured Hyphomicrobiales bacterium
GCGAGTAGGCGACCGACTCGCGGTCAGCCAAGTAGAGCGCACCGTCGCCGCGCGAAGGCCATGCGAACAGCATTGGCGTACCGCTGAAGCTCGAGTCATGCGCAATTTGCGCCAGCCAATAGACCGCCTCCTGATAGAGCATGTTGTACCCATGTACAAAAATGAGGACGCGACCGTCTCCCCTTGTGATGGCGCTCTGGCGATCGGCTTGATGGAACCTTTGGCGATCCAGCAGCGCACGATCGACTGACATGAAATGCAAGGTCGGGTCCGGCTGCGGTTGGTCAGGCCATTCGATCTGACCTGGCGTGTGACGCGTCGGGATCGAAACGGTATGCGCACCGTAATTCAGATCAAACGCGCGATCGGACGTCGTTGCGAACGGGTTGCTTGGATCACCGATCGCACGTGTGGTGGCAACCAGCATCTCTACTTTTGGTGTGAAGCGCGGAGCTTTTGTGACTGGGAGCAGGAGTTCAGCGGCTGGCCGGGGCGCACATCCCACAACGAGCATGCTCAGCATCACGGCAATCAGAGTTTGTCTTAAAGAGGTCGTGGCCAAGCTTTGCTCCATCGGCGATGCGGCAAGTCTCTCAATTTTAAGGCCAACTACCGCGCCCTTTGGATTGGCTTGTCAAACGCGACCAACTGCGAGGCGCTGTCGCCTCTCGCAGCCAGACGTCAATTCTAAATATCTGATATTCAACATCTTTTTGATCTTTGGGGCGTTGGCGGAGAACCACAATCCGGGTGACGGTCTGCAATCTGGCGCAGAATGACACCTTGCCTCTCGCGCGGTGTGTGATGTCGGCAACGGCATCTCAGGGTTGCATCCTTCGAGCCGGTTGGCGAAACGCAAGGGCGGGAACAATCGCCCAGCCGATCAAAGCGGCGTAATAGCCCCCAACCGGGATCAGGCCATAGACATTGGCCGCAAGCAGACCCGCAACCAGGACCACATGGGCCATGATGCCCCATGCGATGCCGGCTGCGACCTCGATCCGCCGCGCTCTACCCGAGGCCAACATCGCACCGTAGAACACGAGCGAAAGCGGGAGAAAAATCACTATGCTCGTTATCAGCCCTGGATTGTAGGCGGCGTTGGTGATCGCGAGAACGGTGTGCGCAGCGCCGTTCACAAAGATGACGCCCGCCATGGCGAGCGCCGGAAAAGTATGGTTGGGCGCGCTCCAGATGGCGATGAATGCGATCAGCCAGACGACCGAGGTGTTGATGAAGAAAATCGCTTCCGGCGTCATGGCCGTTGCAGCTTCCGCACCGAACGCGCTGCCGAGTTGTTCGTTCAGGAAATCGCGAAGCGGGTATAGCCGGCCCAGGGCGTCGACCCAGTGCTCCTCGAATTGGTGCGCCATATAGCCGGCTGCCATAAACGTTGCGACGAGTTTCACGTCGCCGGCAATTGGGCCGGAATTGCTGTTGCGGTTCGTGAGACCCATGAAGAGCAGCATCGGCGCGGCAAACGTACCGATCTTCATCCAATGCTCTGCGAGAAAACCCTGTTGCCCGAGTGGCACCCAAAGCGCA
>CAZGNQ010000572.1:0-1525 GCA_964527285.1 uncultured Hyphomicrobiales bacterium
CCGCGCCGGTGTAGCTCAGCTGGTAGAGCACCTGATTTGTAATCAGGGGGCCGGGGGTTCGAGTCCCTCCGCCGGCACCAAAAAGTGCCAATTCTTACAAGGTGTTTTGAGTTTTGTGTGTTTGCGCGAGGGCCAGCTTTTTGCCTCTAGGGCCCAATTAGGGCCCAATCGGACGAGGCTTGCCGTCCGTGCGATGGGACCCACCCAGGACGCGCGAAGCCCAGGAAAGCGGTCACTGTCTGCTGGCGATTTCTACGCCGGCTCACGACCCACTCCGGTCAACCACCGCGCGCTTCGGAAGTGACCGCTTTCCGAGCCCAATCCGGACCTTCCTCACGGTTCACGCGATTATCAGGTTCTCGCCGGATGCGAACGTTCGGACGCCTACGGATCGAGCTTCGTTTTGAGTGCAATTGCGCTCTCCGCGACGGCCATGGCGCGCCCAGAATTGCGGGATAGTCCGATGTGGCCAGTCTCCATCCCGGCGAGATATGTTTCGATATCGCTAGCGCTGGCTCCTCGCTTCAGCATTGTCCAGATTTCGAACGCATACCCGTTGTACTCGTCGTCATGCCCGCCCATCCCCCGCACTCCAATGGGATCCCACTCCTCCCAAAGCAGCGCCTTAAGCGCCTCGAGCAAGTCGATCACAATACCACCGCTACCAAGCACCGAACGACGTGAGAGATGTTGGACCAAATGTCCAGTTTGGGCCAGACACCAGCCCGATGGACGGATCGTTGCCAACGGCGGGACCACGGCCCTAAACGGCGTCTCGCTGTCGCGTCACGATCGACCGATCCTGTCCACGTAGGCGAAGCTCTGACCTGAGGGCGGACCGCAGAAACGGTCTTTCCTTGGTGAGCGTCGAGGAGGCCGCGTCATAATGTGCAAGACAAAATAGGCTGCGCCACCTGAGCGAAGGGCGCAACCTATATATCTCAAAATCGGATATGGGGGATCATGTGCGACACTCAATGGCGATATCGACAGCGACTTTGCTTGGATGGGTCGTTGCAAGCGCGGCACCAGCTCACGCCCACTTTCTTCAGACTGATCCGATTGGATATGCTGACCAGATGAACCTTTATGCTTACGCAAACAATGATCCGGTGAACTTCCGAGATCCAAGCGGTCTCGCCATATGCGGTTCGTCACTGCGAGGATCAAAGGATTGCACGAGTGCGTTGGACGACGCAGACAAAGCGCGAGATGATTCCAGAGCGGCCGCGGAGGTTATCTCCAGTATTGCTGAAAAAGTTTCAAATGGTGAGACACTGACCGACGCCGAACAAAGCATTGTAGATGCCGTCACCGATCGCTTCGGCGAATCATTTTCTTCAGCAAAAAATTTGGCTCGCGTGGCGACCGGCCTTACCAACATTGCCAATAGAATCGGTGAGCGAGGTCAGGGTGCTATTCTTCAGCGAGGGGACAATAAAGTGAGCAGCCGCCTCAACGAAGTGCCTCGTGCGTATACGACTCCCGGCAACAAGTACACAATAAATCTCAACAATGATTTTAT
>CAZGNQ010000573.1:0-1525 GCA_964527285.1 uncultured Hyphomicrobiales bacterium
GCCCATACATCGCCCAGAGGCGCCACGGTGAACGCGAGGGCTGCGATTGCGGCGAAGCCATATCGGCGAGGAGACGATGCCATCTGCTACTCCGTCGTCTGGCGGATCATGCACCGGTTCGGGCCGATACAGGTCACGAGATCGAGGCCAAGTTCACCGATCAGCCAGCGCTGCACGTCCGGCCCGATGAGCGCGTAGACGTGCCGTCCATCGCAATTGCCGCCGCGCCGCACGGCTCCGACCGCAATCGCGGCCAGATGAAAATAGGGCGCCGCCCAAACATACGCCGGCGAACCGTCAACGCCCGCACACCCTTTCTCCGGCTCGAAGTGTTCAAGCACGACCATGTGGCGGCCTTCCGTGCAGGCTTTGCCCGGTGTTGCCGCGCATAACTTGTCGGTAATCGGCACGAGCGCGTGCGACTTTGTTTGCACACCTGACGAACCGGCGGGAGCGAACCGCACGAGATGAGCCAAGGATATATCGGAGTTAAGGTACATCATCGGCGCTGCAATGCGGGCTGGCGCAATCCGCAGGTCATGCAGTGTTGCGGCATCGGGCCACGCGAGCCGCTGGAGCGGAACAAAATCGCCGTTGGTGCCCGCGCCCGTCCCGGCTTTGGCATTGGCGTTAAAGTGCAGTACGGCAAGACCGGCGTCAGCCGCGGGCGAACCGGCCGCCTCGCATCGCATGGCGCCCATCACGGACCGCCCGGTGACCGGCCGCCGCTTTTCGTAGTCACTCTTGAGGCCGAACACGACCTCGCTGCCACCAGTCCCGCCCGTGCCTGACACCGAACCAGCCGAACACGCGCACGAGGCCGAGGTCAGGACTGAACCCTGGCCGATCAAAGCGCCCGAGCACACTACATTGCCGTCCCTGACAATAGCGGCAACGCCGGTGAAATCATACGGTTCAAGCCTTGGCGACTTGAACACGATCGGGTCGGTTTGCGATTTGTACCTTGCGAGGAGGTTCAACACGACGGCACGGACCGTCGGATCTTCGTCGATGCCGATGGGTGCCGCCTTGTCGATGAAACCTTCGTCCAATCGACTTGGTTCGGAGCGCAGTGCGCCGAGATTTGCGCGCAGGAGCGCTGCTCGTCGGCGCATGTCGCTACCAGCCAGATCGGTGGCATGTCGATCCAGATCCTTAGCATAGTCTTCGGGCTTGTACGGTTCGTTTTTATGCCACCGCACCAACCGGTTATAGGTTTCGTGGTGGTCCTGCGCGTACACCGGCTGAAGCGTCAATGACGTCAGAACCAGCAGCGCAGAAATCGCCCAAATCCAAGGAGCGCGGCAGGACGCTGCGGAACGGCGTAGCGCCGTTGCCCGCCCGTTCGCTGCTCGCAATGCCCACGGCGTGATCAATCCAATCTCCATCGGGACGTTCGTCAATCAGTTCAAACAATAGCGCCGGCAGGCCGCCTGCGAACCGGTGACCTGGCAGCTCTGCATACATTGGCGGGCCTGTTGCCTTGTGAACGCGTTCTTGCAGTGCGCAGCCTAGTTGTCAGCAC
>CAZGNQ010000574.1:0-1525 GCA_964527285.1 uncultured Hyphomicrobiales bacterium
GCCGCAGCCGGATCGGGAGAACGCTTTCGCGAGGGCAAGTGGCGGAGTGGATGGGCCTGATATCCAACCTTCTCCAAGTCTAAAGTATTGAAACACTGCATTTTCCTGCGCTAGGCGCGAGCCACATGTTGGCTCGAATGACCGAGGCCCGAAGCGTAGCAGACCTCCGGTCTGGAGCCGCCTATGCCCGAGTAGCGGGACCAAGCAGACCGATGCGCCCGCGGCATGGTCCGTTGTGCAGATCGTGGTCCGGCCGCCATCTCATCGCTGCAGAACAGCTCGATTTCCCGTAAGCGGTCGTTCGAACATGCTTGGGTTGAGCATATCCGAACCGGTTATCCGCCGCATGGCAGCTTGACGTCTCACAGGCGGACATACCGGCCGCGGCACTGGGGCAAATGGGCCTGTCCGTCGGCCTGCGGAAGCTCAGGAACGCGTGTGCGTTGGCGCCCTGATCTGCCAAGGGGAGTCACGCACTGGCTTCGCCGTAGACCAACTCCACAGCATCTGACAACCAGTGGCAGTGGTTGACCATCACGACCCGGCCCTCGAATACCTGCGTGAAGAGCATTGTCAGGCCGGGAGTGTTCGGGCTGACTTCAAGGTGGTGCGCCGCGACGTTGGATAGGACGGTGACACGGATCCGGGCCGAGCGAGCGGATGGATGAACGTCGTAATTCCGCTTTATGTTCTGTGTCATTGGCGAAACATAGGGCCGCTCGGCATAGCCGGGCAGGGCATCTAGCAGCAGGTAGTCCTCGGTATAGACGACCCGCCTACCCTCAACCACAACGACCGAACGCTCCAAGGCTAGTGGCTCGCCGGTCGCACTGTCGAAATGCCGGGCTTGCCAGGCACCTGCCCCCAGCAACTGCCGCCCGAGATAGATGTTCTCTGTCATGAGGCCTTGGGTGCGCAACTGCCGCATCAGGTTCACGGGACTGCCGGGATCATAGGGAATGCGCGGCGGGCTGACGAAATAACCGCGTCGGTCGGCGCTGAAGATCGTGCCTTCGGCCTCCAGCATCGCCAGCGCCTTGCGCGCGGTCATCCGCGCGACCCGGTAAGTGTCGGCCAACTCGCGCTCGGAGGGCAGTTTCTGGTTCGGGCCGGGATCACCCGCGGCGATGCGCTCGGCCAGAGCGTCCCTTATGCTCAAATAGGTCGGCTGCGCCTCGCCGCTGGCGACGGGCGACTGCCGGGTCAGGACGGCGGGATTCCTGTGCGGCCCGAGGGGCTTTTCTGCGGTCATCTGGGCCTTCGTCTGCTTCGACAGGGCGCGATGGGTCACTGCGCCCTGTCCCGTGTCACAAAACCTACAAGAAACTGGTATAGCCCACAAGGGGCAATCTGGACTATACCAGATTCGCACGCCCTCTGCTCAACCCTTCTGGGAGATCCCGATGACCAAGAAGATTTCCACCGCGCTGGCCGCCTTTGCCGCGCTGGCCATGTCCGCCTCCGGCGCCTTTGCGCAGGACCTGACCGTTGCCGTGCAATCGGTGCCCGACAGCCTTGACCCGGT
>CAZGNQ010000575.1:0-1520 GCA_964527285.1 uncultured Hyphomicrobiales bacterium
CCATCTCAATGTTCGAGGCTGGTGAAACGCGGATGCTCCCCCGCGACGGATTTGAGGCGGTCGCTGTCGTCGGTGCCACGTACGTCCACGCATTCGTCCGAGCCCAAGGTCCGGATACGCTCGGAACGAGCGGCTCAATTGCGACCGGACCACCGGGAACGCCGAGTCAGCGGATGGCGCGTATCATCGAACGTGTTACCGACCCCGCGCCGCGTGTAGTAGCCCTAGCGGATACCAAGCCCGGCACGGTGGCTGACGCGGTTGCCGACGGCGTTACGGAGACAGGCCTCGTCCTCAGTTCGCGCGGGCTACCGGCGCTGTCGAAAGCGCTCGTCAAAGACAACGGACTACGGCTTATAGATGCCACCGATTGGTGGCGGGGCCCTGCACGGCTCGCACTCCCCTTCATTCGAGAGGCGGTGTTGCCCGGTGAAACGTACCCCGCTCAGCAAGGTCCGGTATCGACGCTCGCTATGCAGACGGTGCTGGTTGGACCGGCCCCCCTTCGAGAGCGGACCATAGGAGTTATGGGCCCGGGCACGTTCGCCGACGGCTTGCGCCCGCTGGCGGACTCGACTGTGCTTGCGATCGTGGCTGCTCTGGGCAGTTCGCCTGACGTGGGGCCACATCTTGTGGCCGCGCGTGCGCTGCGGCCGGGGCCTCCGGTAAACGCCGCTCTGCCACGCCGGACCGACGAGACGCTACTCAACTTCATGATTTTCGCGTTCCTGGCGTTTGCTTTGTGGCTTTTTATCCGCGCCGTCCGGCAAGGATGATCGCGCATGCGGCAGGTTGGTGCGCCGCGCGAACGTTCCTCTAACAAAAAACGTGCGAAACGCTCTGGATCTTCCGAGCTGAAAATCGCCTGCACTGTGGATTCGTAGTTGGTCTGCGCGCTCCCATCCTGCCATAAGGGAATGTACGACCGAGGAGGTGAACCGTGAGCGACATCTGGATCGTCTTTGCGATCATTGCGGGCATCGTGGTGCTGTTTGTTTGGGATAGGCTGCCGGTGATCGCGGTCTGCATGGCCGCAGCGCTTTCGCTCTGGGCGACCGGCATCCTCACGCTACAACAAAGCCTCGCCGGGTTCGGCGATCCTGCGGTCATCTTCATCGCATCGCTCTTCGTGGTCAGCGCCGGGCTTGAGGTGGCAGGCGTCACGGCCTGGGCGGGCCAGCTTTTGATCAGACTTGCGGGGGAGAGCAGGCCGCGACTCATCGTTCTGATGATGGGTTTTGTGGGCATCCTCTCTGGCCTTATTAGCGTCAACGGGGCTGTTGCTGCGCTAATCCCGGTGGTCGTGGTCATGGCGCTCAGCCTTGGCCGTGCGCCCTCCCAAATGCTGATGCCGCTAGTTTTCGGTGCCCACGCCGGGTCCTTGCTTCTCCTCACGGGGAGCCCCGTCAACGTTCTTGTTGTCGAGGCCTCGCAGGAGGCCGGCGGGGCAGGCTTTAACTATTTTGAGTTTGCGCTCGTGGGTATTCCCATCGTGGTCGGCTGCGTTGCCATTGTTGTGT
>CAZGNQ010000576.1:0-1517 GCA_964527285.1 uncultured Hyphomicrobiales bacterium
GATCGCGCGGGCGGTGGTGACTTCTTCGGCTGGGGAACTAGCGGAGTTGATGCTCGGGCAGTTTGATCTGCTGCGGTGTTTCCATCATGTGACGAGCGGCGGTGAGGTAACCCGCTGTAAGCCCGACCCGGACATCTACCAGCTCGCGCTGGCCCGGCTCGGGATCCCAGCCGATCGGGCGGTCGTGCTCGAAGATAGTCACAATGGGGTGCGGGCGGGCAAATCGGCCGGTTGCCGGGTCATCGCCGTTCAGCATGAGGCGGTGCGTGGGCTGGAGTATCCTGAGGCCGATTTGGTCGTCGATCGGCTAACCGACACGCGCGTGTGGCACTTTCTGGCATTGAGCCAAAGGAGCTAAGAGGCTGACAGAAAACTGCTAATATGTATCGCCCGGCAATCGGCATGAGATTTGCGCCTTGAGTGGTGAACCACCATCACTCAAGGAGAGTTGCAGCTCATGGATGCGCGATTGCCGGACGAGATTTACCATTGTGTCAGAGAGCTTCTGCCGCCGCAACCAATGCCTGGCCCTCAAGGAGGTCGTCGCCCGATTGACAGCTTTATCGTTCTCAAGGTGATTTGGTTCGTGCTGACGGTCGGGTGTCGCTGGCGCGATGTTCCCAAGGAGTTTGGCTGTAGCGGAGAGACGGCACGAACACGACTGAAGCAGTGGCAGGAAGCGGGCGTCTGGAAGAGATTGCACGGACGATTGCTCGAGGAATTGAATCGCCGAGGACTTCTCGAAACGGAAACCGTTGTTGTTGATTCGGCGCAGGTTCGAGCGTTTGGTGGTGGCGACCGAAGCGGGCCCAGTCCAACAGATCGCAGAAAAAAGGGGACAAAATACACGCTTCTGGTCGATGCCAAGGGGACGCCGCTGTTCATGCAGGCCGCTGCTGCCAACATGAGCGACCATCGCCAACTGCTTTCGACCGTCGCGGCGTTTCCTCGAATCACCGGTCGCCGTGGCCGCCCCCGGAACATGCCATCGGCTGTCTTTGCCGATGCGGGCTACGACAGCGATCCGGCCAGAGCCATCCTGAAACTGCTGAAGGTTACACCCTTAATTCGCAAGAGAAAGACACCTCATGGAAGCCGACTGGGGAGAGTCCGATGGGTTGTTGAACGATCCTTCAGTTGGCTGTTCGGACTCCGCAGAATGCGAATCCGCTATGACCGGCATCCGACACTTATCGATGCATGGATGAACCTTTCGCTTGCAGCCATCTGCTTTCAAGTACTCGTACGATCCACCAATTGAACAACTAACCAACAATCGGTTTTCTGTCAGCCTCTTAGTTCGACCGTTCGGTCTGGGCGTGCCAGAGGGAGAGACTATTGGTGGAGAGCAGGTCGCAGCCACTCCCAACGACCCCAGCTTTGGAAGTTTGTATGGCTTATCGCGGATTGATGCGCAACAGGCATGGGATGTGACGCGAGGAAGTAGCTCGGTCATTGTGGGCGTGATCGATACCGGTGTTGATTATACCCACCAAGATCTAGCAGCGAACTTGTGG
>CAZGNQ010000577.1:0-1517 GCA_964527285.1 uncultured Hyphomicrobiales bacterium
GATGATCGGCCAATATACTGATACGGAAGCAGTTATCCGGACACATGCGAACTAACACGACCACATGCGATCAAAACGCAGGCGGACTTCCTCTCCGCCAGACAAACTTCACAATTTATTGAAACTTCAAACGATTCCCCTGTAGTGTTGAATCCGACTCCACACTCAAGCCGACGTTTGGCGCGCGTTTGGCGGCGATTAACGCCATCCACAGACGAGCGACCTTCTGGATGGCGCGCGCTCCGCGCAATGGATTTGATGCCTGAGGTGCTGGGCACGCTTTGCAGTCGGGGCGGCGATGGGCAGTCGGGGCGGAGATGGCGGCGGCATCCGGTAACGGCACCACTGCCAAAACCAACGGCGACCGCAACGGCGAGAATGCCTACGACGACCGCGGCCGCGAAGGTACCCGGTTCAAGCCGGCGTACGCGCTGCGCTAGAACCGCGCGCCGTCCGATTACAAGCACGTGGTGCTCGGCCTGATCTTCCTCGAGTTCTTCTCAGCCTCGTTGGTCGCCTCCTGGGTAAGCCCTGACGACGCCGCAGGAACGACACGCAGCGGCACGCGCCTCAAGTCACGCGAAGCGCGTTAAGACAAGTACGTCCGCCGTGCATCACAAGACGTGGCAGCGACCGTCCTGGGACAATCGCGAGCGACAATGGCCCCAGGTCAACGTTCGCCCTATGGGCAGCACCCGTCGTGATCACGGTTTTCCGAAGCGCATGCCAACAACGATGAGCCTACGCGTGCGCGGCCCGCCAGGGGCAGCATCACTGGATCAGGCCATCCAGGATGAATGGACGCGATGATGAGCGTTGCGTGTCTGCATCAGGAGCAACGTCAGTCGACTTGGTGCCGTCTGTTCCGGCCGGGTCAACGGCCTGCGGCGGCGGCTCAAGCGGGCCGCGGACCCCGCAGCCGGCAATGATCAGGGTGCCCAGAACAGCAACGGCGGCAGCAATGTCCCGCACGCCAGATAAGCGTTGGCCTGCCGCGTGGGCCGATGCCACCGGCGCGCTTGCAATCTCCGGGCGATGAGGCATGCGTGCGACCACGGGTTCCCCTCTCAAAGTGGGCGGGTGAGCGATCCGACGCCAGACCGCCATGCAGAAGGCGCCTGGACCAGCGCCCAACATTTCTCTGCACCTAGCCCAGCCCTGCCCGGGCGTCCAAACGTTCCAACCAGGCGGCGGCCATTTTCTTCACGTTTTGTGGCGCCGTGCCACCGTAACTTGTCCGGCTCGCGACAGATGCATCCACCGACAACACATCGAAAACCGCCGGCGTGATGCGTGCATCGACGGCGCGCATGTCATCGATGCTCAGGTCCGCCAGGTCGCATGACCGCGCCTCCGCCAGTTGCACCAGCGCGCCCGTAACATGATGCGCCTCCCTGAAGGGCAGGCCCGCCGCACGCACCAGCCAATCTGCAAGGTCTGTGGCTGTCGCAAAGCCGGCGCCCGCGGCTGTCGCCATTCGGTCGCGCTTCGGCTCCAAGTCCTCCACCATCCCCGCC
>CAZGNQ010000578.1:0-1515 GCA_964527285.1 uncultured Hyphomicrobiales bacterium
CTGGACCGTATCGCTCAGTCCGAACTGGGCGCCTGCCCCCTGAACAACGTCGTTCTGATAGACGATCGGAACGATGGTCCGGCTGATCAAGTTCCAGTCGTCGTTCAGTGAAACCGGGATCACCGGCTGCACATTTGTGGTCGACCGCCAGCCATCATCATCGCCAATGTTGAAATCATAGAGGCTCTGGAACGGGACACTGGTCAGTTCCGCGACGGGGTTCACCAGCTGCTTGGCGAGGTCTTCGTTCGCGATCGCACCATCTGGTGTGAATAGCAGCACGCAGGAAAGGAGCAGCACTCCGCACGTCTTATGATCACGAGTTTGCATCAACTCATTCTCCAATCCGAACGCCGAAGAGCTTTGGCGCATCTGTTCGGTGGGTCCGATCCAAGGCAGCCGTCTAGCAACGGTACAATTTCGGTAAGATGTTAGCTTCGGGCCATCGCGACAGGGCGAAAATCGAGATGCGAGACCTGCAGTCTGCCGGGGGCGGGGCGGTTTGACCGCTTAGGCGCTAGGCGCCATGATCGGCGAAATGAAATGCACCATCTTACTCGAAGATGACAGTGCTCAAGTGCTGGTCACGTTCACAGATGAAAACTGCATGTTGGTAAGCTCGTGAGGTTTGGAACAGTCCTAACCGGTAAAGCTGAGCTAAGTACAGATGGACTGAGGAGTGGCCGTCGATGAGCGCAATGGTCGATAGCGCGCTTCCTTTGGCGCTTGCCTTTTCAATGTTCTCTCTGGGTGTCGGCCTTACTATCGAAGACTTCAGGCGGATAGGTGAGAATCCGCGGGATTTTTTCATCGGGCTCATGTGCCAGTTTGTGCTTCTGCCGGTGGTGGCCGCTGCGGTCATCCTTTTGTTCGGGCTTCGATCAGAGATTGCGATGGGGGTCGTCCTGATTGCAGTTGCGCCTGGTGGGATCGTCTCAAACCTGCTGACGGCCTTGGGACGCGGCAACGTGGCGCTCTCCGTGACGCTGACCGCCGTTTCGAGCCTCGTCTGTGTTGTGACCATTCCCCCGATTGTCGTTTTGGCCGACTCGTTTCTGATGGCCACGTCTGATGTCAGGGACGTCTCCGTCGGTAACTTGGCAGTGCGCTTATTCCTGATGGCCACCGCTCCTGTTCTGATCGGCATGCTGGTTCGGCGCCACGCGGCGCACACCGCGGAGGCAATTGAAGCGGATCTGCTCAGGGTCTCGACGGTGATCTACTTGGCCGCAGTGGCCGCGGCCATCTATGTCGAACGGGGCGTGCTCCTTGCATTCTTCGCACAATCCGGGTTGGCGACCTTGACGCTGAACATCGCCATGATCTGCCTTGCGGCGCTGATTGCCAAGCGGTTGGCGTCAGGCCGGAAACAGCAGGTTGCGATAACGGTGGAATGCGGTCTGCAGAATGGTGCGCTCGCGATTGCGGTCGCAAACTTGATCTATGGCGGCGGTCTGTTTCTCATTCCTGCGGTAACCTACGGCCTCACCATGCTATGCAGCGCAGTCATCGTTG
>CAZGNQ010000579.1:0-1511 GCA_964527285.1 uncultured Hyphomicrobiales bacterium
TTTCTGGGGCGTCCATTTCACGGTTTACCCTGAAACGGAAACCGTCGCTGTCATGTCTGAGGATGGAACTCCTGTTTCCCGTGGATGTCGAGAGTGAGCGTAATCTGGCCGAAGCGTTTCCGCAGTAGGTCTTGCAGCCCGGTCAGGCCGTGCGCTTGCGCGCCTCGAAATAGTGGTTCTCGCCCTCATCGACATGCTCGGCGATCAGTTGCAATCCCGCCTCTTCAAGGATGCGGCCATACTCTTCGGCGCCCAGCGATGACGACCGTCGGCCTGTCAGCACATCCTCCCAGGCGCAGGCCTGACGCGGCGCGGTAAACAGGAACCTGCCATTGGGCCTCAACACCCCGGCGACCCGTCCGATGAGCGCGCGCTGGGTGGCCTCGGGCAAGAGGAACATCAGGCCGATCATGACGGCGCCATCGAAGGTTCGCCCGAAAAACCCGCTGATCTCGGCCGGTTCACACGCAATCTCAACATCAGGAAACTGCCGACGAAACGTCGCGACCAGAGTCGGTGAGGCATCAATCGCAGAGACCGTGAGCCCGGCGTCAAGAAGCGCGGCGGTCACCGGCTCACCCGATCCGCACCCGATATCAAGAACAGTCCCACCTACCGGCAGCGATGCCGCCCATTGGCTGATGATCGCGGTTCCCATCGTCGATCGTGATCGTGCCGCCACGAACGCATCGGCGACCGCTTCATAACCGTTGGACGTGTCGTCGATCATCAGGTCTTTCCAGTATGGGACACGGGAGCACGCTCGGCTCAAGCGCATTACGACGATTGAAAACATAGAAACTCCACAAGTCCGGAACAATAACCTTTGACGTTATTGCTATTCGGGCAACTCCACTTGCCAAGTGGCGGCAGATTGTTTGGTCAAGCCGATGGAGAACAGCCGCCGTGGTCCACTTCCGCAAGACGACGCGCCGAACACTCGGGCAGGCCTCCGCCGACCTGTCATTGTTCTGGCGCCAGGTGCGCGCCAAACTTGATCTGAAAGCGTCGTGATGGAGGGTCGCCGGGTGGCTCTGGTCCCCGGCGACCCTCTTGGTTAGCGGCCGCGGCGCTGTTGGGCGGTTTGCCGCATGGCAAAGAGAGTGGCGGCGAACATGCCGTGCACGGAATCACGCAAGGCCGGGTCGGCGCTGGCGGGCGTGCCGGAGTCGAAGGCTGGCTCGGGCGCGTATTCAGCAATCAGTTGCACAGCGCGGGCATAGGCCTCGCCGCGAATTTGCGCCAGCAAAGCCAGCGCGAAGTCAAGCCCAGCGGACACGCCCGCGCCCGTGACGAGCCCCCCATCGGTGACCACACGCGCCTCGACCGGAATGGCGCCGAAGGCAGGGAGAAGATGATGCGTGGCCCAATGGCTGGTGGCGCGCTTCCCCTCCAAGAGACCCGCCTGACCCAGCAGCAGGGAGCCCGTGCACACGCTCGTGACATGGCGGGCCCCGGCGCCATAGTCGGCAAGATAGTCCAGAGTCTGATCATCCTGCATCGCCTCTAGC
>CAZGNQ010000580.1:0-1505 GCA_964527285.1 uncultured Hyphomicrobiales bacterium
GCAAGACCGCACCCGTGGTCCTCGTCAAGTACGCCGCCCCCGAGCCCGCCAAGGTGCCCGAACGGCCTCGCGTAGCATTCGTAGAAATTCCACCTCTCGCTGACCTCATTCTCTTGGCTCCACGCCATCAGACGAGTTCTTGGCCAAGCTCACGCTTCACCGTCTGAAGCGCGGGGTGATCCAGCTGCGTTGTTGGTCTTCAGGCCGGCATCAACCGCCTCGTTGCCGGGCTCAATGACATCGAAGAACGAGCTGTCATCTGGCGCGCCAAGAGCGACCCCATTATCGCAGCCGCGAAGAAAAGGTACCAAGCGTTGGCGGCAAATCGCTGGCCACGAACAGAGCGGTGGAACTAACACACTCCACTCCCACCGACCGTCTCATACAGACTGTTCTGCATAACGCAGAGACCTGCGTGAATCAGCAGAAGCCTCAAGGAGACGGTTATGAACGATGATCCTTTATTGACGCCGCACGACGCGGCGCGATTTCTCGCCTTGTCAAAAAGCTGGCTTGCCAAACTGCGCATGACCGGGGACGGCCCGGCGTACGTGAAGCTTGGCCGGCAGGTGCGCTACCGACTGAGTGATCTGCAGGCATGGACCGAAAAGGCGGTCTGCCAGAGCACCAGCGACGCCGATGTTCGCGTTCTGGCAAAGCCCGGTCCTCGCAAGGATCGGGGTGCCCCCGCAAGGCTGAGGGAGGGCACCTGATGGAATTGAATGAGAGCGTTAAGGAGCTTCACCAGGCACGTGCGGAAAATGAAGCCTGGCAAACCACTGTCATCGAGGACTGGCCAGATCCGGACTGGTCGGTTGTCGAGACGTATTTGCCGGCCGTGCCAGTGGTCTCGTTGGCGGGCCTTGGGCGTCTCGGCACTTGGGTGAACGAGACGGCGAAGGGCAAGGCGGTCGCGCCCGATCCGGTTCTTCTCAACCTTCTTGTGATCGCCAGCGGTGTCGTAGGCGCAAAACGGCGGGTCCGGGTGCATAATAACTGGACCGAACCCTGCATCCTGTGGGGCGCCCACGTGGCGCCCCCGTCTGAGGGTAAGAGCGGCGCTAGCCATCCCTTCGAAACTGCAGTGAGGGCCGTTGAGCAGGCGCGTATGCCCGCTCATGAGACCGCGTTGCGGCAATTCGAAGCCCGAAAGCTGGTCGCCAAGACAACTCGCGAGGAGTGGGAGAAGGCAGTGCAAAAGGCTGCGGCAGATAATGTATCACCGCCGCCAATGCCCGAAGCGGCCATGGAGCCGCGCAAGCCGACACAGCCGATTCTGTGGCTGAGCGATACCACGACCGAGCGCGCCGCGCAGATCATGGAGGAACACCCCGGTGGCCTCATTGTGCGCCGTGACGAATTGGCGGGATGGATTGGCGGGTTTGATCGCTACGCCAAGTCGACCGGCGGCGACCGCGCCTTCTGGCTGGAGGCCTGGGACGGCCGGTCATTCCGGGCGACGCGCAAGCTCGGTGACATTTCCGTGCAGTTCAATGCAGCCTCGA